>JADFKI010000089.1 GCA_022565015.1 Chloroflexota bacterium | reverse complement strand
TGGCCAGCGCTGACGGGAACCGAAAGCCATGCTCCACCAGGGTCTCCTTACGGGACCGGTCTCCGTAGTACATCCCCCGCAGCTGCGGCAGGGTCATGTGGGACTCGTCGATGAACAGCAGGTAGTCCTCGGGGAAGTAGTCCAGGAGCGTATACGGGGAGCTCCCAGCCTCGCGCCGGGCAAGGTGCCGCGAGTAGTTCTCGACGCCCGCACAGTAGCCGGTCTCGCGCATCATCTCGAGATCGTAGCGGGTACGAGACTCAAGTCGCTGGGCCTCCAGAAGCTTTCCCTGCGAGTTCAGCTCCTCCAAGCAGCCCTGCAGCTCGACCTCGATGTCCTCCAGGGCCAGCTTCATCTTCTCCTCTGAGGTAACGAAGTGCTTGGCCGGATAGATCTCGATGTCCTCCCGCTCGGCCAGCAGCTCGCCGGTCAGCGGATCGAGCTGGATGATGCGCTCCACCTCATCGCCCCAGAACTCGATGCGGACCCCTATCTCTTCGTAGGCGGGAAGTATCTCCAGGGTGTCGCCGCGGATCCGGAAACGCCCCCGAGTGAAGTCCATGTCGTTGCGCTCGTACTGCATGTCGATGAGCTGCCGGACCAGGCGGTCGCGGCTTCGTCGCTCGCCTTTGCGCACGTAGGCGACGAAGCTCTGGTACTCTTCGGGAGAGCCCAGCCCGAAGATGCACGAGACCGATGCCACGATCAGCACGTCGCGCCTGGTGAGCAGGGCCCGGGTGGCCGAGTGGCGGAGCTTGTCCAGCTCCTCGTTGACATCCGAGTCCTTCTCGATGTAGGTATCGGTGCGAGGCACGTAGGCCTCCGGCTGGTAGTAGTCGTAGTAGCTCACGAAGTACTCTACGGCGTTATCGGGGAAGAACTCCTTGAACTCGGTGGCCAGCTGGGCGGCGAGGGTCTTGTTGTGGGCGATGACCAGGGTAGGGCGTTGGACCTTCTCCACGATGCACGCCATGGTGAAGGTCTTACCGCTGCCGGTGACGCCCATCAGGGTCTGGTATGCTAGTCCGTCATTAATCCCACTTACGGCACTCTCTATGGCCTCAGGCTGGTCGCCCGTGGGCTTAAAATCTGCAACTATCTCAAATTCGGGCAATGAAATAGACTCCGCGTTCCTTTAACGTCTCCCTATTTTACATCGTAATTCAATCTTGCGACAAGACTGTCTATTGTGGAGGGTTGAGCTGGCCCGAAATCGCATACGGCCGGTTACGTTGGCCGAGGCATGCGAGCGGTAACAACCGGAAGGCTCAGGTTAAGGATATCTTCGGCAGAACCTCTGGTAAACCACCCTTTTGGCTCTATGCCGACCGCAGCGACTCACTATAAAATCGGTGAGTTGCTATAATAGCGTCGAATAATAACGCGGAGAACCGTGGTCTGGATTGAGATAACAATTCGGATTGTCAGATTCAGACGAGTTGGGCAGCGGTTATCTAGATAGCGACATTGAATCGAATGATTCGATCAGGTGACAGATAGTTTAGGATTCCCGAGTTGTTCACTGAATATTCGCTTGCTTGTTCGCCCCAGTGATGTAGCATAAACGAGTGAAGTAAATGAGACCTGGGAGCCTTTAGTTGTATGTAGGTCGGGTAATTATCAGGTAATAGATAGGATTCTATAATTTCGTCAACATTGGTGAATAACAGGTAATTAGGTTTATCCGCTCTGGATATCACGGCATGATGATTGAATTCTGCTGCCAAGGAGATTGGGTGATGAATAATAGGTTGCGCATGTGGTGGACTACACCATCATTACTGATAGCTCTTTTGATCGCGACGTTGAGCCTTGTCCCTGCGGTTGCCGCGGGGCCGCCCCCTGGCCGAGGCCCGGCCACGCACATCGTCGTATTCAATGAGGGAGTAGACGCCGATGCGGCATCCCTTGACCTTGTGGGGAGGCATGGCCTTACCCGTGAATTCGTTTATACGCGCGCTTTGCGAGGGGCTTCATTCATCATCCCGCCTGGGAGATTGGCGGATGTTCAGAGCGATCCCCGGGTGGCTTTCATAGAGCGTAACCAGGTAGTCCAGGCATTTCCCCAGGTCGTGCCTACCGGGATCGAGCGTATACACGCCGATGACAACAACACCGCAGACATCGACACCGTCGATGTCCGAGTAGACGTAGACATCGCTATCATCGATACCGGCATCGACCTGGACCACCCTGACCTGAACGTGTTTCAGAATGTAAATTGCGCCCGTGGCGGCCCCTTTGGCGGTGATTGCAGGAGCGGTGGTAGTGAGGGCGACGACGGCAACGGCCACGGCACTCATGTCGCCGGCACCGCCGCTGCCCTCGACAACGGCATAGGCGTCGTGGGTGTGGCGCCCGGCGCGCGACTCTGGGCCGTGAGAGTCCTGGACAACAACGGCTCTGGCTGGATGTCCTGGATCATCGGCGGTATAGACTACGTAACGGAGAACGCCGAGCTGATCGAAGCCGCCAATATGAGCCTGGGCTGCGAGTGCTCCAGTGACGCGCTTGACACGGCAATCGCCAGCTCGGTAGCCGCCGGCGTAGTGTACGCGGTGGCCGCCGGCAATAGCGATAAGGATGCCTCAACCTTCAGCCCGGCTAACCATCCGGACGTGATCACGGTCTCGGCAATCGCGGACTTCGACGGCCAGGGAGGTGCACTTGCGGCGCCCACATGCCGAGACGACGTTGGGACTGATGACACCTTTGCTACCTTCAGCAACTACGGTTCCGAGATCGAGATCGCCGCGCCTGGAGTATGCATCCTCTCCACCTGGAATGACGGAGGGTACTACACGATAAGCGGCACCAGCATGGCCAGTCCTCACGTGGCAGGCGGTGCGGCATTATACATGGTGGAAAACCCTGGCAAAACGCCCGCGCAGGTCCGGGATGGCCTGATAGCAGCGGGTACGCCTCAGAGTGATCCCGATGGCTTCACCGGGGACACTGACGGCTACGCCGAGCCTCTGCTGAACGTAGCCAGTGCGGCACCCGAACCACAGGCTCTAACCGCCAATGCCGGGCCGGACCAGACCGTTAGTGATGCTGACGGCGGAGGTGCGGAGACGGTGAGCCTGGACGGGTCTGGTTCCTCTGACCCCGACGGTAGTATCAGCAAATATGAATGGTTCGAGGGTGAGGCGCTCGTCGCTTCGGGAGCCACGCCGGACGTAGTCTTCGCCCTGGGATCTCACGAAGTGACCCTGACGGTGACCTCCAACGACGGCCTCACCACGGACACAGACGATGTGGTCATCACGGTTAATGCTAATGAATTGCCGTCGGCCAATGCCGGGCCGGACCAGTCGGTCGCCGACAGTGATAGCAGCGGCTCGGAGGATGTGACCCTGGACGGGTCGGACTCAACGGATCCGGACGGTAGTATCAGCAAATATGAATGGTTCGAGGGTGGGGCGTTCATCGCTACGGGAGCGACGCCCTTGGTGAGTTTCGCCCTCGGACCTCACACAGTGACCCTTACGGTGACCGATAACGGCGGTGCAACATCGTCGGACAGCGTTGTCATCACCGTTAACGAGGCATCGGCAACCGCGACTAGCGTGAGCGTGGACTCGATCACGTACGCCACCGAGGGAGGAAAGAACAAGGATAAGCACCTGCTCATCACTGTTGCTCTGTTTGATAACTTAGATCAGGTCGTCAGCGGTGCCTCCGTATCAATCGAACTATTCCTCGGCACCTCGTTCGTTGCATCCGGGACAGGCACCAGTGGGACGGACGGGACACTGACCTTCAGCCTGAAGAACGCCAAGTCAGGCGTCTATACGACAAAAGTCACCGATGTGACGGCCGAAGGCTTGACCTGGGACGGCGCCACTCCGGCGAACGAATTCCCTAAGTAGGAAGAGTCCTGAACTCTTGAAGAAGTGAAGAGGGGCTGGTCGCAAGACCAGACCCTCTTCTAATTTTATGGAAACCACGTTCTCGACGCTGTAGATCGTTTTGATTGGATTGGTCTGCGTTCGCGGCCCCTCGATCTTGGAGCTTCTCTAGTTGACTTCGCCTGGCCGCGTGCCAAGCACTACCTCTATCGTCGCCTCCTCGCCGCCGTCCCGTATGACGTCGACCGCGATTCTGTCGCCCGGCCTGGTGTTCTCGATCAGGTAGGTTATCAAGTCGTCCATGGACTTGATAGGCGAGCCGTCTATGCCGACTATGATATCGCCTCCAACGGGTGCGAGACCAATCGCCGTCTCTTCAGTACGGCTCGCGCCTGCTAGTCCCGCCGCCTCCGCCGGACCACTCGGAGCGAGATCGATAACCAGGGCTCCGCGCGTTTCAGACGGCACGTCCATCAGCTGCAATATTTCACGCCGTACGGTATTACCGCTGATTCCCAGCCAGGCGTATTCGAACTCACCGTTCTCGATTAGCTCTGGAATGACCTGCTTTGCGGCGTTAATCGGGACGGCGAAGCCAATGCCTACGCTGGCGCCGGTGCGGCTGATTATCTGAGTGTTGATGCCGATTACCCTGCCATGTCGGTCGAGCAGGGGGCCCCCGGAGTTACCGGGGTTTATGGGGGCGTCCGTCTGGATGACCTGAGGAATGGAGAACTGTGTGTTGCCGCCGCGGATCGTCCGGCCCACTGCGCTCACGATTCCCGTGGTGGTCGTGAACTCCTGGCCGAAAGGATTGCCAATGGCGACGGCCAACTGTCCTACTTTGACGTCGCTGCTGTCTCCGAGTTCGATGGGCACGAGGCCGCCAGCCGGAACTTCTACCTTAAGAACGGCGAGGTCCGAATCGGTGTCGGTACCGAGTACCTCCGCGATTAGCTCCAGCCCATCGGGAAAGATGACGGTGACCCGGTCGGCGTCCGCGACGACGTGCTGGTTGGTCACGATATGGCCCTCTGCGCTCCAGACGAATCCGGAGCCCTCTCCGTTGCGGAAGAAGAAGTCCCTGGGGCTGTCCGTGTCCGGGTCTGGCGCGGGAACGCCGAAGGGGAAGTTGAAGTCCTGTCCGAATTCGTCCGCTGAGACCGTCTGCGCTACGGTGATGCGTACCACGGAGGGCAATGCCTTTTCGTGGATCCGGCCGAGCACCTCTTCAAAGGCGGCCACAACCATGTCTGCGTCAATCACGACCGCCGCGACGGCCTCATCGGTCTCGGGCGGGGCCGCCGGAGCCTCGGAGGCTGACGAGGTCTCGAGAGTGAGAGAAGACAATGCGTCTGCGTTCTGGACCTGCGCGGCCTGACCCGCAGTTGCGTCGGGAGCATTGATGATCTCCTGGACTGACGCTGCTGCCAACGTTGTAGGCGCGGCGGGTTCGGGCCGGTCCTGCTGCGTTGGAGCGACGGCTGTGGCGGCGGCGCCCCCACAAGCGACGGCCGCAAGCAGCATCAAGGGCAAGGCCCCGGAGGCCAGGCGTCTGAGTCTGGTCGACGATAAGAACATAATTCCCGCTCCCTCTCCTCAACACATCGCGTAATCTTCGCGTTCAAGATATGAAACGCCCCAGCCGCAAAAGGGATAGTTCGTCCCAATACAGTTGGATGCAGCCGAATGGCGTAGGGTCGCAAGGCCGAGGGACTAGCCGCCTTTTGGCCGCACGACCCACACCATTTCGGTGCTGGACTCGTCGAAGGGCGAGCGGTCGAAGCCGCCATGCAGGTCCAGTATCTCAAAGCCGCACAGCTCCAACAGGTGCTGCATCTCCCAGCGGTGCACGTATCGAAGCTGAAAGTCCCGATAGAGCTTTCTGGTGATCTCGCTCAAGCTGTCAAGCTCTTCGATGATGATACGAGCGTAGACTATCTGGGTGAAGTTGTCGTAGCGGCTCTGGTTCCACAACACCAGTGTGGAGCCGGTGACCGGGTCGGTTACATCCCGGAGATGATAGGCGAGGTCGCCCTCCTGCAGAAGGGCGTTTATATCCGGCACGAATATATTGAAAACGAGACGGCCGCCCGGCAGCAGGTGTCGCCTGATAGCTCGTAAAGTGCTGATCTCGTCTTCTACGGATAGTAAGGACAAAAAACCTCGAAACGGAATGATGACAAGGCCGAACCGACGACCCAGGTCGAAGTCGCGCATGTCGCCGAATTGCAGGGAAAGCTCGCCCGACTCGCCGGGCAGGGCCTCCGCCTTCGACCTGGCGATGTCGAGCATGGCCTCGGAGAAGTCGAGCCCGACTATGTTGACTCCCGCCTCGGCTATCGGTATCGCTACGCGTCCGGTCCCACATCCGAGCTCGAGGACTTCGCCACCGGAATCCAGGGCCTCTTTCACGTAAAAGGGTATGTCGTCGCGAACGTAGGAATAGACCGCATCGTAAATTGACGCCCACTGGTCGTAGGCGGACGGGCTCATGATCTGGGCCGTGGCTCCGCTATGAACTGTAGGGCCAACCTGACCTGGTCCTCGATGGAAACGTCGTCGCGATCCACGACCGTCGACAACGCCTGCCGCGCGTCGGACGCCGTGTATCCCAGCGCGACCAGGGCGTCGACCGCATCGCTTTCGGCGGACCCGGCGCCCTCTATGATCCATTCGCCCTCCAGCTTGCCCTTGAGCTCCAGGAGGATACGACTGGCGGTCTTCTTGCCGACGCCGGGAACTCCCATGAAGGAGTCGATGTCTCCCGCCCTGACCGAGGCGGCCAGGGCATCGGGACTGAAACGGGACAGGACCGCGAGGGCCACCCGGGGTCCGACACCGTTAACGCCGATTAGCAATTCAAAGGTCCGCCGCGCATCCTCGGTCGGGAATCCGAACAGGCTCAGGTTGTCCTCGCGGACCTGAAGAGACGTGTACAGCCGGACCTGCTCACCGAGCCTTCCCAGGTTTGATACTGCGCTGGAGGGCACGTTTACCTTGAAGGTGACGCCGCCCACCTGGATTTCAGCCCAGTCCGGGCCGGTCCCGTCGAGCGTGCCTCTTAGAGATGAGATAAGTGAATTTACCAAAGCTACTTCTCGCTTAATTCAAGACTTCGAGGTTTTGCACGCGATGTGCGTTCACGTGGCATATGGCCACGGCCAGAGCATCGGAAGCGTCCGCTTTTGTATTCAGATCGGGGGATCTGAGCAAGACCTTGACCATCTCCTGGACCTGTTCCTTTGTACTGCCTCCATAGTCGGTGACCGCCTGCTTGACGGCCCTGGGCGAATAGGCGAAGACGGGGATTCCGCCCTCGGACGCGGCGAGCATGGCGACGGCCTGCGCCTGCCCAACAGCCATGGCGGAGCGAACGTTCTTGGCCACAAAGGGCTCCTCCACCGCAACGACCTCGGGCAGCCACGATTCGATGCTCTGCCTTAGCTCCTGAAACAGCTCGTAGAGCCGTTCGCCCAGGGACCTGCTTCGAGTTGCCTTAAGAACATCCGCGTGGACCAGCGTCAGCTCGCCTTCGTGGTCATCGATCACACCGATGCCCATGTTTATGGTGCCTGGGTCGACCCCAAGAATGCGCAAAGAGGCCCGCCTTCCGAGGGATTAATTCCTATATAGAATTTCTGGATGGAGCCTGCGATTCTACGTGACGCTGATAAGCGGCGCCATCCTTGGTCGCGAAATACTAATTCTCGGCGCTGTACTGCCGCAAGACCTCATCTGGGAAGTCGGCGTTCGAATATACTCGCTGGACGTCGTCGAGCTCCTCCAGCTGGTCAAGCAGCCGAAGGGCCTGGACGGCAACCTTTTCGTCAAGGGCGACGGTAGTAGTCGGAATCAGGGACAGCTCCGACGAGACGATGGGTGCATCTTTTTCGGAGAGGGAACTTCGTATCTCCTCCAGCCTGTCGGGAGGGGAGAAGATCTGGAGGGTGGAATCGAAGGACTCGAAGTCCTCGGCCCCGGCGTCAATGGCCAGAAGCTGGAGCTCCTCTGCCTCCTCATCGTCGGCGGTGACTACCAGGACGCCCTTCTGTTCGAACTGCCAGGCAACGGCTCCCGTCTGGGCCAGGTTGCCGCCGGCCCTTGTCAGCGTGGACCGAATGTCCGACACGGTGCGGTTCCTGTTGTCGGTAAGGACCTCCAGCATTATGGCGGTGCCGCCCGGGCCGTAGCCCTCGTAGGTGACCTCGATCATCTGGTCCTGTTCGCCATCGCCCGTGCCCCTCTTGATCGCCCTGTCGACGTTATCGTTGGGCATATTGTTGTCCTTGGCCCGTTGGACGGCCATTCGGAGCCGGACATTCATATCGGGATCGGCTCCGCCTTCACGGGCAGCAATAATAATCTCCCTGGCCAGCTTTGTGAATAGCTTGCCGCGCCTGGCATCCGTGGCCGCCTTGGCGTGCTTGATCGTCGACCATTTAGAGTGACCTGACATCGCGAGACTCCCGAACAGAGATAGGGATTCCGTTTCTTGATTCTAGCATGACCGTTTGACATGGTCAAAGAGTCTGCGCGGCCCTCTTAACTTGTAAATGAGCGGATGAACTACATCAGGGGCCGACACAGGACAGAAACTCGCTGCGTCCCTGAATTCCCAGGTTTAGCCTGAATAGGCCTCCGGCGCCCGGGCCCTCTGCTGTCCTGCGCGGCCCTCCGGCGGTGGTAACGTAGATGTCGGTCAGGTCCGGTCCACCGAAGGTGAGGCTGGAGACCTTTCTTGCCGGAAACCAGATTCTTCGTTCCAGCTCCCCCGCGGGTGTGTAGCGGCACAGAGAGGAGCCGTCCCAGCGCGCCGACCATACATGGTCTTCGGCGTCCACTGTAAGCCCGTCCGGTATGCCGTCGTTGGACTCGATTTCGACGAAGGGCCGCCTGTTGGAGAGCTCGCCGGTCGAGACATCGTAGTCAAATACGTCGATCCTGTGCGTAGGGGAGTCGGTGAAATACATCTGCTTCCGATCTCGTGTAAAGCCTATGCCGTTCGAAATTGCCACGTTCTCCACCACCGGCGTGATGGAGCCGTTCAGGTCTAGTCTGTATAGGGTGCCGGGATGGTCGGGAGCGGGCATTGTGCCGCAGAATACCCGGCCCCTGGGGTCTGCCGCGACATCGTTGAAACGCGTGTCCCTCTCAGCGGGAATCTCTTCTATGATATATTCGAGTTTGCCGTCTCTGTAGGTCGCGATGGCCCCCTTTTCCATGAAGAGCAACAGGGATCCGTCCCTTTGTACGGTGAATCCTCCGACAGACGCCCCTTCATAGAACTGCCGGTGTTGCCCGGTTGCAGGGTCGAACCAGAACATTCTTCCGGTGGGGATGTCAGTCCAGTACAGTCGGTGTTCCATGGAATGCCAAATGGGGCCCTCCCCGGTCTCGCAAAGGTAGTCGGCGACTAGCTCCGGCTCCATCATGTGCCTCCCGGCTTTTTCTTGAGGACTATCGTGAGCCATTTTAGACTAAATGTTTGCATTGGAAAAGCCTTTGTGAATTGGGCGATAGGTGGTCCAGGAAGGCCATCGTACCGGCGCTTAGATGCCGTTATCGCAAGGTGTTGCGATGAAGGAGTCTAAAGCCCTTGACAAAGCCACGCGCGTCGGTTTATAACAAGGATAGGTGGTTGGGGGACGGATTCTGGTGGCACAGGTGTTGGTTGGTTAGCAATATTTTAAGGAGGGGTACGACCTATGGCAACTCTAAGGAAGAGCGATATTAGCGGGCGCATAGCGTCCAAGCTAGGCGGTTCTCGGTCGCAAGGAGAGGCCGCATTGAAGGCGGTGCTAGACAGCATCCAGGACTCGCTGGGCGCAGGCGATCGCGTAGTCCTCACCGGCTTTGGTTCCTTCGAGGTCAGGCAGGTGAAGGCCAGGAAGGTAAGGCCGATCCGTGGTGGACAGGCCGGAAACCTGATCACGGTTCCCGCGCACAAGAGGGTTGGATTCACGGCCGGAGCGGAGCTGAGCAAGGCCGCCCAGTAGGCTTCATTAGCGCAATCGTACACATCATTATTGAGCTTTCGGCGGGCCCAATCAAAGGGCCCGCCTTTGATTTTCCCTTGTGCCTCTTTGATACGGCTATTCGCCCGTGACCTGAAGCTCATTTGTAACAACATGCCGGCAGAGCGTGTGTAGGCGACGACTTGACCCTGTAATACAAATGTTCTATACTTGTTGCAAAATTGGATTGATTAACGCGGGGTATCTTGTGAGCAAAGTCGACGAAAACAGACGCCATGTAATTAGTTTAAAATCTTGCACCCGGTGCCACGGAGACATGCACGTGGCCCAGGACATCTACGGCGAATACAACGAGTGCTTGCAGTGCGGAAACACGGTGGAGCTGCCTAATCCAAGAAGGTACTCGAAACTACGAGATGGCGTTACCGGCGCCCGAGACGTTGCCAACTGAGTCTATCCTGTGCAACTGCTGCTTGCCGGATGGAAGGTGTGCGGATAGAATAATCAGGCTTGGTTCGTAGCTCAGTCGATAGCGTGCCACGTTCGAGGCACCGAGGTCGAATTCAGGGCATCAAAATTCCTATGACCTGAAATGTCGTCGGGGTGTAGCGCAGTCGGGAGCGCGCCACGTTCGGGACACTGAAGTCACCATTAGGGTATCAAAATAATCATGCTGAATTTTCGTCGGGGTGTAGCGCAGTCGGTAGCGCGCCACGTTCGGGACGTGGAGGCCCCCGGTTCAAGTCCGGGCACCCCGACCATGATAATATTTAGAGAAAATACCGGACGGGAAGTTCAATCCTCTCCCGTCTCTCCACCAGGAACACAAACCGTTTTCCGTAGCGTCATCTCCCACGGATGACGCTTTGTCATTATCCTCGTCCTTTATTAGGATGATTCCGCTTCTCGCCCTGGTCTCGGCAATCTCAAAGATTGGCCTGAATGCGGGTTTGGGCTTGATGGCGACAATGCTCTTCTCCTCCTTGCATTCCACGTAGACCGCCTCAAGCATCGACATCAGGAATCTACGCCTATCCGCCGGATCGGCCTCCTCCATAGCTTGGGCAGGTCCTCCAGGAGCTTCCCCGCCTTTTTGACTGCGTCCAGCCCGGGTACTTGTAAGGAGATCAGCTGGTCCTCAAGCTTCCTCTTTCTCCCTTTGTAGTCCTCGAAATCCATGTTGTCGTCATCGAGATACACCTGACCAAGCTACTTTAAGTGGGATTCGATCTTCTTGCGCTCCCTGTTGACCAGCTTGACCTCATCGGCCAGCTGTATCCTGGCCAGGAGACGGTCCATCCAGGAGTCGGGAAGGATAATGGCTCCCATAATCATACCCATCTGCTCGTCAGGAACCTCACAGCGAATGGAGCCGCTCTTGTTCACGCAGTTGCCTGCACCCCTTGAGCCGTGCTGCTCACGGTAGTAGCGATTTCCGTTCCTGTAGGTCTGGGCCCACATTGGCATCTTGCAGTAAGCGCAGCGGACCAACCCCTTCAGAAGATATTCTCTCGTTGGCTTTGCCTGTAGTGTTTCAGATCGACCGGAGTTTTTCTTGAGAGTGTCCTGAACGACCTGGAACAACTCTTGGGAGACCAACGCCTCATGGAGACCTGGATAGAGATCTGCTCCATGTCGAACATTATCGGTGTAGGTAGAGTTGTGAAGGATGCCTCTGACAGATGCGGTTGTGAACAGCCTGGGCTCGGCCACAAGTTCGCCCGCTGCATTAAGCAGTCTCTTGGTGTTTCTGGTGCGAAACTCCTCGCCGTTGAGCCATGTGGCAAGAACGGACAACGTAGTCGACCCGGCGGCGTAATCCTTGAACAGCTTTGCGATAGCTGGTCCCTCCTGGGTATGGACGTGAATACCCCCGGGATGCTCGGGCTTACACTGGAGTATCCGGACTCCGTCTTGTTTCACCCTGCAGGACTCGTACCCGAAGGGAATGGAGCCCAGCTGCTTGCCCTGGCGCGCCCGTTCGCTTATACCCTTCTTCGTGTGGACGGCCAGCATGTCCGAGAAGAACTCGGCCATGCCACCCAGCATCTGGGTCGTCAGCTTGCCGTGGGGAGTGGTGTAGTCCAGATTCTCGGTAATGGAGATGAAACCGACGTTGTGCTGTCCGAGAAAGGACAGCGTTTCCAGCATCACCTTGAGATTACGAGCCCACCTGTCCAGGGTATGAACGACTACGATATCGAACTTGCCAGCCTC
>JADFKI010000088.1 GCA_022565015.1 Chloroflexota bacterium | reverse complement strand
GGACGGTGACCCGGGCCGCCCTTGCCCGAGAAGTCGTCGCCTCCCGTCTGCGCGGGAATGGCCGTAAACTCGCCACCCGTGACGATTTCGTTTGCCGGCGCGATGGCGATCTCCCACCAGTGTCCCGTAGTAACGAAATTGCTGGTCCTGAACTCAACGATGCCGGGACGCTCCTGGGATATGATCATCGGATTACGCAGCCTGGCCGTCGTGCTGCCCTCGAAGTCGAGGTGCATGATGCCGACCCCGGGGCTGCCGTCACCGCCGACGACGTTCAGATTGTTCTTTTCGCCCGAGCCCAGGTCGTCTACGGAGCGGTGAATATCGATATGTTCATTGCCACCCTCGGCAGAGGCGCCGTTCCATCCGGTATCCGATCGGTTGTCCCAGGCATCCTCGTTCCACCAGACGGTGGAGAATTTGGTGGCGCCGCCGTCTTTTATTATCGTCGCGCCGTGGTTGCCTTCCCATACGAAGTCTTCGTTGAATACGCCGTTGGCATCTGGTATAGCCGACGCCAGGGCGGGCGCCGCCTGGACCAAAATATCTGAGTTAGATTGGTGCGCGAATCCTCCAACCGCCAGCAGCACGAATATCGAGACGACAATCCTGAACGATGATCTGTTGCTTATCACAGAAAGCCCCTTCCACAACTTCATCTTGCAACCGATGCCACCAATATTTCCTTACCTTTAGGAATGGACTCTTCCGTCTCTGAATCTCAGAAGAGCGATACTCGGTGGTATCCAGGCCCTTGAATTGGGCGGTGATGCAAATCAGCCTTTTTCTGCATGTGTTTCGTACGTTGATTCGCCAGGTGCCATGCGACTCGAGATTCTGGTTCAGCGTCGATGAGAAACCGCACGAATTCTTTATAACATGTCGAAGGTGTGAGCTAAGTTTAGCGCGAGTGTGAATGTGCGTTGGAACGGGACACGAAGAAGACCATTTGGGCATTGCCCAAGCCCTACGCACCTCGTTCAAAATGGGATACCTTCCTTGAACTAGGGAGCGCATTTCCAATCTAGTACCAAGACCCAAGCACTTTCAACGTTATTCAGGGTCTGCCTCTCGTATTTTGAGGAGAAGAGCCGACGCCCACCGTCAACAGGAAATTCACAGCTGTTCGCGGTTTGCTCACCGTTATGGACTTGGCATACCCCTGAATCTTCACCTCTCGAATATAACATTGAAAGGGTCGATATAGTTCAGTTTCTCGGCCTTGTTCATTTGCCAATTCGAGAGTTGAAACCTGGTGATCTGAGGGTCGTCGTGGGTCGTCGGAAAAACTCGCACAAGGCCTCTGTATCCACACGAAACCCGGGATAGCAAAGGTCGATTTCCGGCCGAAGGAATCTTCGATACAGTCCTCCAGAGCGTCTCATTTTATGGAGGCGAGGGGATACAACTACTCAATGCTGGCATATCATGTGCCGGCCTATAGCTAAGGGAGTGCGCATTGACTGAGACCATCCCAGTCATGAACAGGGTAGAGGTCCTTCACGGAACCAGGCGAATCCGATACAGAAGTCGAGTGATGATTCCAGGCAGCTCAAGCCAAGTATCAGAACCATTTTTGGTATGGGCCGCTACTTATTTATATACGCGGTTGATGGACTGGCTAAAACTTCTATGCTCGGTCTTAGGGCGTATGCCATCTCGGATTGTTTCTCTTTTATGGGATTGAATGCGACGCGGGAAATGTCGGCTCTGTGTGCTTCTTTCGAAAAATCTATGATGGGGACAAGGCGAAAATTACGGCGAGCTCAGTTTTGAAAATGATTGGAAGACTCAGTAAGTTGCTTCATCCATGAAGGGATTTCTTTGGCGTATCTTGCTGGTATCTGCAGGGGTGTTGGTCACGCTTGCCGGGTTGGAAGTGGTGCTGCGCTTCTCTGATGGGTCCCGCGACTCCTTCATGGTCTGGCCTCCCAATCTGGCAGCTTCAATGCGTCCGATACCGGAAATACTTCCGGGTGTTGAGGGGCCGTCCCTATTCTCGGTCAACTCCCAGGGCATACGGGGTGACGAGCTAGACACGGGGGCGTCTTATCGCATTCTGGCGCTGGGAGGCAGCACAACCGAGAACGGCTTTCTCGATCAGAGTGAGGCCTGGCCTCAGCTTCTACAGAGGCAGCTGAACGAGCGGTCGGATTCCCGCACCTGGGTGGGAAACGCGGGAAAAAGCGGTCCGAATTCCAGACATCACGTCGTGCAGATGCGTTACCTCTTGTCCGAGCTTAGTGAGATCAACGCCATCGTGATGATGGTGGGCATCAACGACTTGACGCTGCGCCTGGGACAGGACTCCCAATATGACGAAAACTACTCTATAGACACCAAAGAGGCAAGCCGGTTGGTGCGCCGAGCATTCAGCGTATACCCCGTCGAATTCGACACCGCCTTTTACAAGAGGCTCGCACTCTGGGGAGTGGCCAAGAAACTCAAGGCTTTCGCCTCGGCGGGTGACCAGAGTCAGGAGGAGCTGCAAAGGAAACACGTCACCTGGAGAGCCAACCGGCAACAGGCCTCCGGTTTTCGTGACCGCCTCCCCGATATGGCGTCCGCGTTAGATGAATACGCACTGAATCTGCGAGCGATCGCTGCGACGGCCGAGAAGCATTCCGTGAGACTAATACTCCTCACCCAGCCGGCGATGTGGCAAAACGAGATATCGGAGAAACAGGATTCTCTACTCTGGTTCGGAGGGATAGGCGATTTTCAAAACAACGTCGGAGGCGAATACTACTCCGTGGCGGCCCTTGCGCAGGCATTGAGCATGTACAACGAGACGTTGCTGGACGTGTGTCGTGATGCCGGCGTTGAATGCATAGACGTGGCGTCCTCCATACCCCACGACGCCGATAACTTTTACGACGACGTCCACTTTACTGAGAAGGGAGCAGAGTCAGTCGCCAGGGTGGTGGCCGAATATCTGTTTCGGAACGAGCCACTCTCCATATCGGGAGTAGCGAACGCACGCCCCTGATCGTCGGCGGAAGTGCCGGCGAAGCGGCCCGGTCCGCATCGCAGAAGGAACCGCAAGTAGGAGAAAAAGTTGGGACAGAGGCTAAAGACGCTCCTCGCTCTGGTTGGATTGAGCGTCATCACTATTGTGGTGTTCGAAGGTCTTTCCAGGTACGCGTTCGTACCGTTGCTGACCGGGGATACTTCAGGCCTTCAAACCGACCTGATTGTATTCGAAGATGCAGACTACGAAGTCTCCCAGCTCATTACGGAAATCGAGTCAAGCTATTCAAGAGAGTACCGTCCCTATACGGTGTGGAAGCGCAAGCCATTTTCCGGCACCCTGGTGAACGTCGACCAGGATGGTAACCGACGCACGACCAACAACTCACTTGAGGACCACGCCCTCAAAGTGTGGATGTTTGGTGGCTCTACCATGTGGGGATGGGGAGCTCCGGACAGTGAGACTGTGCCAAGCCACTTCTCCCGGATCATGAACGAAGGCTTTGGTGTCGATTCCAACGTGGTCAACTTCGGCGAGGACGCGTTCGTCTCTACCCAGGAGCTCGTCTCGCTGATGAGGGAGCTTCAGCAGGGGAATCGGCCCGACGTGGTCATATTCTACGACGGCATAAACGACGCGGCGGCGGCGGCGCTTTGGCCGGGCGTTAAGGGAACACACCACAATCTTTATAGCATCCAAGATAAATTCCAGCGAAGCAGGGCCTCCATGAGAGCAGCTATACGCTCCACAGATACGTTTCGGCTTCTCGATCTTCTAGCAGGAAGGCTGATGAGAGATTCAATTCAAATAGGACCTGTCGCCGCCGCGTCGGCCGGAGACAACCAGGATATGGCTCTCGATGCGCTTAATCTCTGGCTGGAGAATTACCGGATAGTCGACTCGCTTTCGGAGACCTACGGATTCACAGCGATTTTCCTATTTCAACCCGCCCTCGGCATTGGCGACAAGCCTATGGGTCCTCTCGAGCAGCAGCTGATCGAAGGCTGGAAGGGTACATCGAACTGGCTCGGCACGGAGGTCCATGCGGAGATGCGAGAAATCATAAGGGAATCTTACCCTGGAAAGCAGATTCTCCCGGGCGTCTTCGATATCTCAGACGTTTTCGAGCAGACCGCGGACCCAGTCTATCTGGACTGGGCCCACCTATCCGGTACCGGTAACCTGATAGTGGCCGAGGAGATATTCACGATAGTGCGGAATGAGCTCTGTGCCGGTCACCCGGTTCAGGCGAGCGGCCGTGCCGTCGCACAATTGGCTTCCGCCTGCTCGAGTCAGGCCAAGAGTCTGGGAGATTAGCAGCAGGACGCCTGCTATTCCCATGTGTAGATATCCAAGTTTCCCTGATTCGTGTAAATCCTTTTGCTCATGCCCAAAGCACGGCAGGAATCGCGCCCTCAGATCTTTATCGCGCGGTGAATTAAAAGAGTGATTAAGCAGATTGTTCTCGTGATCGGGACTATAAGCTTTGTTATTATTGTTGTCCTTGTCGCAATTTTGGGACTCATAGCCGTTCGCTCATCCAGCATCGATCCTAGTGATCCGGTCGCGGCAGCGAAGAAAGTCTTTAGGCGAATCGAACGGGGCGTCATCCGGCGGATCTCCCCGGATTCAGTCCAGGTGCCCGACACGGGCCAGGCGTACCTGCAGCCCACGTATCTGGAGTCCATCGCCGACCGAGACTCCGAAGGCATCCCACCCAACATCTTGAGAGTCACCCTCGAGGAGCCGGTTTCGGCGGAGCCATCCACCGTGGCTATTGCAATTGCGACGGACAGAATCTCTACGTGTCGCTATTCTACGACGCCCAACGCGCCCTACGAATCGATGCCGTACGAATTCAGTACGACGAAAGGTCTGATACATACCTTATTGGTGTTGGACCCGTTAGCGGGCCAAAGCTACACGTACTACGTCCGCTGTGCCGATGGAGGCGGAAACAGTAACACCAACGACTATCGCCTTCGTCTGGACGTAGCACCTGAAAGCCAGGGGTCAAAGGAGAATCTAAAGTGGCTCCGCACGTCCGCTAACAGGATTGTAGATGAAGAGAGTACTCGGATTATTCTGCGCGGCGTCAATATAGAGCGCCGCAGCTTCATATGGGACTTCGTTCAATCCGTCGCCTACGAACTCAGAGCGATTCCAATTGCCACCGGCGAAGGACCCGAGGGCTGGGGGGCGACGGTTGTCAAGCTGTACTTCTCATCCGGCCCTGTGCTAAGGGGAGAGACCGAATATATCTCCGCCTATGACGAGATGATATCGCTGGCCAATTCGAACGGCGCATACGTTCACCTTGTCTACCGCGACCATGAGCCCAACGATGATGCTCCAGGCAGGCCGGACGACGACGCAAAATTGGCGCTGACCAGGATGGCCGCCAGATATGCGAACCATCCAGGGGTTATTTACGGCGTGCAAGGAGAGCCATTTGGCATTGACTGGGTGGAGCTGGCGACCCTTTATACCGACATGATTGATTCCGTTAGAGCAGTGCACCCAAAATCACTCATTTCCGTGCCGGGAACCCAGTACGGCAGATATCTGCGTGGCGTACTCGATAGGCCGATTCTGCGAGATAACGTTTTCTACACCAGCCACCCCTACGATGACTGGGAAACGATACAAAGAGAATATCTACTAGGCGATATATCCGCTGCTTATCCGATTGTATTAGGCGAATTTGGTATCGGCGGCGCAATGCCATTGACAGATGATATGGAGGCGCTGCTGGACTACTCCGAGCAGAATGGAATCGGGTGGATTGCCTGGCAGTTCAGCGATGAGGCATGTCCTTGCCTGCTCGATAACAGGGACTCGTTCACTCCCAGCGAGTGGGGAAAGCTTGTCAAACGGCGTATGTCAGAAGCCAAAAAGCCATGATTTTGGACCTGACTAGTCCATTTTGCTAATCGCTCTCCCGCGCATTAACATGGTGTGCCCGGGGAAAATAGAGGCAGTTGTGTTACCAGATTCACCCTTTGTCACAATAACGTCACTTATTGAGACTTCCCTTACCCCGACATTTTCACAACCGAAACATATAATTTGGGATAGTCGCCTGAATCTACGTGATGGAGTAAAAAGGTGAGTTCCATGGAAAGAGAACAGGTAGCTGTTTCCGGCAAGCCGGCGTCCGGGGCAACCGGCGCGGTCCTCGATCGGCCGAAGGCGGGCCCCGTTGGCGGAACCGGAATGATGGCCGATGCCCCGGAGGCAAAGCGGAATATCTTCAGAAGGGCTTGGGATGGCTGGATGAAGTTTGCCGAGATCATGGGCACGGTAAACCTCGTTATCGTTCTTTCGATTATGTATTGGACGATGTTTACCATAATCGCCATACCGTTCAGACTAGCATCCGACCCGTTGAGGATCAAAACCAGCGAGGGGCACGGATGGGTCGTCAGGGAACCTTTTGACACCGACGTTGAATCCATGAGAAGCCAGTACTAAGGCCATTCGTGGGACAACATCCAAGTTCCGGCTAATTGGTTTTTAGGAGTATGGGGTTGCGAATTTTAGGAATATCCTGCTATTTTCACGACGCGTCCGCCGCTCTGCTGGAAGACGGCGTTCTGGTGGCCGCGGCCGAAGAAGAGCGTTTCACTCGAATCAAGCACGATTACGATTACCCAAAGAACGCGATTCAGTTCTGCCTGGACCAGGCCGGCGTTACCGGCGAGGACATCGACTACGTCGTCTTCTTTGAAAAGCCCTTCGTCAAGTTCGACAGGCTGTTGAAGACGGCCCTGCAGGGATTCCCCAAGACCTACTGGATGTTCGTGCAGAGCATGCGCACCTGGCTCTTCGACAAGCTGTGGATTAAGAGCCTCATCGCACGTTCCGTCGGCATCGATTCCAAGAAGATCCTCTTCTCGGAGCACCACCTCTCCCACGCCGCCAGCGCCTACTTCTGCTCCCCCTTTGACGAGGCCGCGATCTTGACGTTCGACGGCGTCGGCGAGTGGGCTACCACGACCATGGGCGTCGGCAAGGGCAACGACCTGAAGCTCACGCGGGAGATGAACTTCCCGCACTCCATCGGCCTGCTCTACAGCGCCTTCACCGCTTTCCTGGGATTCGAGGTCAACGAGGGCGAGTACAAGGTCATGGGAATGGCGCCCTACGGCTCGCCCAAGTTCGTCGACAAGGTCTGGCAGGTCGTGCAGCAAAACGACGACGGCTCTTACTGGCTGGACCCGAAGTACTTCGCCTTCCACTACAGCACCAAGCATTCCTTCACGAAACAGTTCGCGAAGCTGTTCGGCGAGCCCAGAAGGCTCGACGTGCCCTTCTTTACGGAGACCAGCGGGTTCCCGGACTACTACGGCCCCAAGCCAAGCGACTTCGAGCAGCTCTGCAAGTACAACCAGTACTACGCCGACATCGCGGCCAGCATTCAGGTCGTTACCGAAGAGCTGATTCTCCAGCTCGCCAGGGAAGTCCACAGGGAGACGGGTCTGACAAGGCTCTGCCTGGCGGGTGGCGTCGCGCTCAACTCCGTGGCCAACGGCAGGATTCTTCGCGAAACGCCGATCGAGGAGCTCTACATTCAGCCGTCGGCAGGTGACGGCGGCGGCGCGCTGGGCGCCGCGCTGGTCGGCTGGCATGGCGCCCTGGGCAATACCAAAAGATTCGTAATGGACCACGCCTACTGGGGTCAGTCCTACGGCGACGGCGAGGTCGAGAGGGCCATAAACAAGGCCGGATTCGATTTCACATACGTTGACGAAGAGAGCCGGCTCCTTGACGCCACCGTGGACCGAATGGTCGACGGTAAGGTCGTTGGATGGTACCAGGGCAGGTTCGAGTGGGGGCCGCGAGCCTTGGGCAACAGGAGCATCATCGCCGACCCACGTAAGCCGGAGATCAAGGACATCGTCAACAACAAGATCAAGTTCCGCGAGCCCTTCCGGCCCTTCGCTCCCTCCGTTCTGGTGGACAAGGCCTCCGATTACTTTGAGGTCGACAACGTCGAGGATTCCATGCCGTCCAGGTTCATGCTTCTCGTGGTGCCCGTCAAGGACTCCGAGCGGGACACCGTCCCCGCGGTCAGTCACATGGGGACCGCGAGAATTCAGACGGTACACGAAGACACGAACCCCCTTTACTACAAGCTTATCGACAAGTTTGGGCAGGCGACAGGCGTTCCGGTCATCTTGAACACATCGTTCAACGTGAAGGGCGAGCCCGTAGTCAACACGCCTGAAGACGCCCTCGATACCTTTGCCAAGAGCGGCATCGACACACTTGTCATGGGCAACCATATCGTAGACAAGCCCTAGATGGGCCTGTTCACATACGCGGCCTAATTACGTAAGAATGGTCCCTCTGGGAGGATTTGACAATGAGTATGCTTCGGGAGATAGGTGACAAGTTCGGCATCGCAGGTGAGTTGCTAGCCTTCCTGTGGAGTCGAAAGATGTGGTGGGCCATTCCCATGGTCGCGGTCATGCTGTTCTTCGGACTCATCATCGTCGTCGGCAGCGCCACCGGCGTGGGCCCGTTCATCTACACGCTCTTCTAAGAGATCTGAGAAGGAGAGGGGCGGAAGCCGAGGTTTCTCGGCCATAACCGCCCCTAATCTTAGGTCTCAGACGGTGCGTATCACATCAGACCGCCGGAGCGCTATCGGGAGTAAGGGATGACAAGAAGGCTTAAAACCCCGGTGATCATAACCGCGCTAAGCATTCTGACCATCTTGATAGTGGAGTTGCTGGCGCGATCCGTAGCCCTGCCGTTAATCAGCGCCATTCGTCATAGCAGGCAGGCCGACAGCACGGTCTATATCGATGCAGAGTTTGATGTCGCCACGTTGGTCGCAGAGATAAGCGGGGCTAACGGCATTCGATACGAGCCGTACGTCATCTGGAAGCGCAAGCCCTATATCGGGTCCCTGGTCAACGTGGATCAAGATGGGAATCGCGTCACCCACTTCAACTCAGACGAACCGGACGCCTTGAAGATCTGGATGTTTGGGGGATCAACAATCTGGGGATGGGGCGCGCCCGATTTCCAAACGGTTCCCAGCCTGCTATCCAGGAATCTGAACGAGGACTGGGGCGTCGATACGGTCATAACGAATTTCGGCGAAGACGGCTACGTCTCAACGCAGGAGATGATCCTATTTCTCAGGGAGTTGCAGTCAGACAGAACACCAGACCTGGTTATCTTTTACGATGGTGCGAATGACGCTGCCGCCGCGGCCCTCTGGCCACAGATCCCGGGAGTACACCATAACCTGTCCAGCGTTAAGGGCAAGCTCGAGGACAGGAAGCCTACGTTTTCTTCCCGGATCCGTTCGTTGGCCATATTCAAGGTGTTGAACATAGCCCTCAGACAGGTTGGCCTGGACACGAACGCCAGTATACCCGCCGGAACTGCCCTGGCCGCAGGAAGGGAAGACGATGCTGCGCTCACCGCACGTCGCGCGTTTGACATCTTGCTACAGAACCGCAAAATTATCTCCGCCCTGGAAGATGCGTACGGATTCAGATCTCTGTTCATGTTTCAACCGGCGCTGGGCATAGGGGATAAACCGCTCACTTCGGAAGAGGAATCCATGTACGCGATTTCACTGGCGAGGCCGGAGGGTTACGCGTTGAGGATGGGCGCTCTGATGCGGCCGGAGCTACTTCGCTATCTGAAGAGTGGATCTGCCGCAGACAACGTTTTCGATATGAGCAATGTGTTTAAGAATACGACCGAGACGGTCTATCTCGACTGGGCACATCTTTCCGGAGAAGGCAACAGACTGGTCGCGGAAAAGATGTCGGGAATAGTGCGAGGGGTCCTCTGCGACGATACGCCGCCAAACATGAGCCAGAAATCCATGTCGCAGATCAGCGCCAATTGCGGGTAATGGGAAAGGCACCTTCTTGATTTCCAATGACGTATATGTCTGTGCAGGTCAAAGATCGAATGCTTGAAATGAGAGTGAACACCGGCCACCGGCGGGGAGGAAGTGAGAGTTGAAGAGGTCGAAAATCGCGGCTGCAATCTTGATGCTGGTTGCCGTCGGCGTGTCGTGCACATTTCTCGGCGGCGATCGGTCTGACGGGAGAGAGACTTCTCAGGACTCGCCGTTTTCGACTTCGCGGAGCGCTCCGCCTTCGACGGCCACGCCCGAAGAGGCGGCGTCGAACACGGAGCTCGACGGCTTGCCTTCTGCCCGTCTTGGGGCAATGGCATTTGGTGAATTTGACGATGACAGCGGTCCCTTCCTCGTCTCTTCGAATGCAATGGTCGATGTTGCTCTGCCCTCACACCAGAAACGCGTATTCCGCGCTCCGGACGGTACTATCGCCGTTCTCTATCATCGTGTGCATCCCAAGAGCCGAGAGCTCAGCGAGATCGTGCTCACGCATTCCCACGACGGCGGACGCACCTGGGAGGGCGAGGTTACGGTTAGCTCCGAGGCCGCACAGGCCACATACTCGGGCATAGCCGATGCGGACGGCAACATATTCGTTGCTTATGGAAGTCATGCGTCCGAGAGCCGGGGTGGCGCCATTAAGGGCCGAAAGCTCTCGTATATCGAGGAGCTGCACGCCTGGACGTTGGGACCGGAGCAAACCGTCCTCCTGGATTGGCCGGGCCGCGGGGCGTCGTTTCCCGTTCTGGCCTTTACCGGCACCCGCCTATGGCTTGCATACCGCTACTACGACGGGAATGGCTACTTCATAAGCGTCCAGTATGCCGACGCCGGCGATTCAGATGATTATCTTGAGTCTAGCTGGAGCAGCCCGTTACAGGTTAGCCCTACATCAAGGGGCCAGGGCGTTTACGCGTTGCTAGTGCCTCACGACACCAGGCTAAGCATATTTTTCGCTCAGCAAAACGATGGGGGTGGAGGGGGCCAATCAGGCATCATCTGGCGCATGTTGGATGATCCGCAGCGGCAGCCCAACGGGTGGGAGGAAGCCTCCGTATTGTTCCGCTCAGACATTGGAGGTCAGGAAACGGCATTCTCCGCCATCGCCGACGACCGTGGAAACGTTCACCTTGTCGCGGGCAAACAGGGACTGTTCTCGGCCTATCTCAGATACGATGGTTCCGACTGGAGCAGACCAACGCAGTTGGCCGTCAATAGCATTTATTCCGTTTCTCTGGCAAGGGACGGAGAAGAGGCCTGGGCCTTGTGGAACAAGGTCGACCCGAACGGCTCCAGCCGGATAATCGCCCGTCGGTGGCAGCCCGATCGTGGATGGGTAAGAACGGCGGAATCGCCCTGGCGTGAACAGTTCGGAGTGGAGTTGCCGTCCGTTCTCTGGTATAGGTCGGAAAACGGCAGCTATTCCGACATAACGAGGTATGCGACCGTCTCTGGCGGCGCTGGTCCGGCCACGGTGGTCTCCAAGTTCCTCAGGCGGGGCGAAGACGCTATTTACGTCAGAGATGACAGCAAGTTCAACTACGTGCCCTTCAAGCTGGTCTCGGTGGATAGTGTGGACCCAGATATATCCTTCGAATATTGGGACGGCTCTCAGTGGTCGCCTCTCATCATGGCCCCTGAGCTGATCAACGGCGTAGGGGGTCCCCTTGTTTCCGACGTCGGGTTCGTTCCACCGCAGGACTGGCAACCCACCCAGGTCAACGGCGATTCAGGGTTCTTTGTACGGTTGAGGCGGGACGGGCTGAGGCCGACTGTTTCGAATATGCTGCGCATCGCCTCCTCTCAGCGGGTATTCGGCCCCCTGGCCAACAGCTCGATTGCAGGCGTCGTGGACGTCCTTTGGTCGGAGTCTAACCAGGACTCGGACCGTGGCCGGCTATGGTATGGCGTCGTCTCACCCGACGGCACGTACCCCACTGCCGGCACGCCCGAGCACGAACATAAAGTTGAGCCTGTCGTCTTACGCGGTCTCTCGAATTCGTCCGATAGGCCCGCTCCATTGCCGTCGGGATCGCCCAGGCAATATACGCAGGTGTCTCTGGACACTGAGAAGACTCACGTATATCAGCTTCTGGACGGTCAGTTCCGATACGTGAAGGTGCTGGAAACCGAGCTGGTGGAGCAGTCCCGTAAGGGCGTGACCATCTGGGCCACAGCTACGGTGGAGGTGTCCGGCCCTGGGCTTGAACCCGAGACAGCCGTCAT
>JADFKI010000087.1 GCA_022565015.1 Chloroflexota bacterium | reverse complement strand
TCGACGTATAGCCGATTGAGTCCGTGTCGCCAACCTGCGGGTTCACGTCTTCTACGGGGATGCCAAGCACCTCGGCGAACTGCTGGGCGGCGGCTGGCCGTGTTCCGCCGATGTCCACAGAGCCTATGGTAAGGTTTACGGTCCCGTTGTAGTTCACGTTTGCCGTTGCGCAGGCGGCTCCGGCTCCATTCATCCAGAAGCCGGTCGCAACGCCCCGTCCTCGATAGGGGCCTTCCAGTTTGGTGGAGTAGTGATCGTGGTCTCTGGCAGCCTCGTTGGTCTCGATGCATCCGATGAGCGGATTGACGATTCCGTTGGCCCGACGAGTGCCCTCTTTGGCGGCATTGTTGATGCGAAATTCTAGTGGGTCTATCGAGAGCTTCTCACATATCTCGTCTACCACAGTCTCAACGGCGAAGGCGGCACCTGGCACGCCGGGGGCGCGATATGCGGTGGTCTTGGGCTTGTTGCTAACCACGTCGTAGCCATCGATAAGAATGTTCTCGACGTTGTAGGGCGAGAACATGCACATCGCAGCCGCTCCAACAGGAGAGCCTGGGAACGCGCCCGCTTCGTACATCAGGGTTGCCTGAACCGCGGTCAATCGTCCATCCTTGTCAGCGCCCATCTTCACTTTCATGTAAGAGCCGGACGTTGGGCCGGAGCCTTCCAACACGTCGGCCCGACTCATCGTAACCTTCACAGGCTGACCAGTTTTGTGGGAGAGAACCGTGGCTACTGGCTCGAGGTAAATAGTCGTCTTTCCCCCGAAGCCGCCGCCGATCTCCATCGGAATCACTCTTATGTCTGACGAAGGCACGCCGATGACTCCTGCAGTGCGGTCTCTGATGGGAAAGTGACCCTGAGAGCTGCACCAGATAGTGATCTTGTCGTTGGATGGGGTCCACCACGCAGTTGCGCTGTGAGGCTCGATATAGCCCTGATGAACGGTTGTAGTGCGGTACTCGCGCTCAATCACGACATCGGCCTCTGCGAACCCTTTCTCGACATCGCCCTGGATAAGCTGGTTGTGGCTGGCAACGTTGCCTTTGTATTTCTCGTGCAGGGCCGGAGCACCTGGCTTCATGGCATCTTCAGCGGTGGTTACGGCGGCAAGGACTTCGTATTTCACGTCTATTAACGAAAGAGCCTCCTCTGCCGCGTGGGCGCTGGTGGCGGCGACGGCAGCGACGGCATGGCCTTTATACAAGACCTTGCCCCGTGCCAGGATGTTGCTGCTAAGCTCCCTGCCGTTAGGCTTAGGCCCTGGCCCCATTGCCACAAGTTCGTCCGGCAGCTCCGGCAGATCAGCGGAGGTAATTACCGCTCTGACTTCTGGATGGGCCTCGGCCCTGGACGTGTCGATGGAAATGATTTTGGCGTGGGCATGAGGACTGCGAAGCACCTGGCCGTACAGAAGGCCGGGCAATTGTATGTCTGCGACGTACAGGGCCTTGCCAGTCACCTTGTCGTAACCGTCGTGGCGGATCGGACGCTTGCCCACCACGTTGTACTCTTTGTTGGACAGCACGATGTTGGATGTCATAAGTCGGGTGACCTCCACCGAATTTAGATTTTCGGCTGATATTGTATCACACAGTTGAAGCCTGAACTTCGATTGCTCGTCCTTTCAAAGATGAACAGTCTTTACAGCGTGTCGATTCCGGCCCTTGCGCACTGCTCGTCCTCCTCGCTTGTGCCGCCGCCGACCCCGCAAGCGCCGATTACTTCGCCGTCTCGCACGATAGGCAAAGCACCCTGTCCCATGATGAAGCGCCCGTTCATCTGAATCTGAAGCGACCTCATCACCGGCCTGTCCGCCCTTGCCTCAAGCTCTCCGCTGGGCTGTCCGAAGATTACAGAGGCCACCGCCTTGCCCCGGCTGCCCTCGATTGCCAGTATCAGCGTGCCGTCCATCTTGTGCTCGGCCACAAGGTTCATGCCGGAATCGACGACTGTGGCCGCGATCTTGATCCCTAACTCCTCGGCCTTGGCTATCGCCGCGTCGCACATCTTGACGGCCTCTGCAAGTGTTACGTTTGCCATAGTTTTGCCTCCTGATAAGCAATCGAATACGATTCGTCATACACTTTCAGACGCCATTGTATGGTTTCTAGTGAAAGTGTCAATTGCCTCTCTCTGGTTCTTCTTCGCACTACGTGAAAACATAATTACTGGCGTAGGACGTGGTACAATCCCGCTATTCCAAGGCAAGGGGGGTGGATATGCCAACAAGAAGAGACAAGCCATACATATGGGTGACGTGGCTAACCAAGCTGCTTGTTGGCGAAAACTCATGTGAGTGGGCCGCCTGGTTTCGCGCGCAGCACTTTAGCGACAGCTATGATAAAGTACCGAACCCATTTGACCTCGTTGGATGGCAGATGCAGCATACCGAATTACTCAACCAGAAGCGTGACGAACTTGAGGCTGAGGGGCGAAAGGTTTTTATTGAGAATCAGAACTCGTTCACATTGCGTGGAAACACCGCTACCCTCGGAGGCAAGCCAGACCTTATCACAGTGTCAGGTGTCCAAGGCTTAATTCTGGATGTCAAAACCGGGAAACCTGCTCTATCACACTCCGTTCAATTGATGGTGTATATGTACGCTATCCCACGTGCCTTGGGCCAGCATCAGGGTATCAGATTCGACGGAAAAGTTGTGTACACGGATTCCAGTCAAAATGTTGATATACCGCACACTGCCGTCGACGATACATTTATTAGAAATCTTTCGGACTTGATTCGCAGAATATCCAGTGAGACACCTGCCCGAAAAGTGCCAAGTCCGCAAGAATGTAGCTTTTGCAACATAACCAGTGCGGATTGCCCTGAAAGGGTCGTGGAAGATGTTTTTGAAGAGGGCACAACCGACGATTTCTAGGCTACCATTCTCCTAAAAACTGTCGTGCGGGAAGCCCTCACCTTACCAGGGAGTAGCTATAGATTACCAGTCTCTTTTCGCCTGCAGGCGGTTATGATATACTGCCGTGGTTCCATCTGGATTTTCAAATCTACAACCTCAAGGGATGTATTGTGGCTGCTATGATCGAACTCATTCAGGACGGGAGCGTCACGTCCGCAAGCGGCTTCCTCGCGGGAGGAACCTACGCAGGGCTGAAGACGCAAGAAGAAGGTGTGCTAGACCTCGGAATCCTCGTGTCGGAGCGAACTGCTGCCCTGGCCGCCACCTTCTCCACGAACCGAATCCTTTCGCCATCGGTAACGGTCAGCCGACAGCGACTCGCGAATGGGTCAGCCAGAGGAGTAGTTGCTAACAGCGGGTGCGCCAACTGCTCCGTTGGTACACAAGGCCGCACGGACGCCGAGGAGATGGCGTTGCTTGCGGCAGGCCACGTCGGAGTCAGCGCCGAGGAAATGCTCGTGGCAAGCACCGGAATGATTGGCGTAGAGTTGCCGATGGCCTTGATTCGGCAGCACATCGGCAACATCGAGTTGAGCGCTGACGGCGGCGAGAGATTCGCGCGCTCTATTATGACGACAGACTCGCGCCCGAAAAGCATGGCTATATCGCTTGATATCGATGACCGCAAGGTAACGCTGGGCGGCGCGGCAAAGGGTGTTGGAATGATACATCCCAACATGGCGACTATGCTATGCTTCATCTCCACGGACGCCGCTGTCGAGCAGGGATTCCTTCAGAGCGCGTTGAGTGAGGCCGTAGACCTGTCCTTTAATATGATAGACGTTGATGGCGACCAGAGCACCAACGACACGGTGGTGGTGCTAGCCAATGGCGCGGCTGGCGGCCCTGCGATAGAACGCGGCTCGGACTCTGCGGCAGCCTTCCAGGAGGCGCTCACGTATATCTGCATCGCCCTCGCCAAGGACCTGGTCCGTGACGGCGAAGGAGCGCAAAGGCTTATCGAGGTCGTGGTAAGCGGCGCGAAGACTGTGGGTGACTCCCGCAAGGCTGCCAGGGAAATCGCGTCCTCGTTGCTGGTGAAGGCGGCAGTGCATGGTCGTGACCCGAACTGGGGACGCATTATGATGGCACTTGGCAAGAGCGGCATCGACCTCGACGAGTCCAAGATAGACTTGTTCATAAACGACATTCAGATTGTCCACGAAGGGCTGGCTATTCCATTCTTCAAGGATGCCGTGATTAGCGGGATGGGCGGCACAGATGTTAAATTCGGCATCGAGCTTAACATCGGCGAAGCGACTGCTACGGCGTGGGGCTGCGACCTGACAGAGGAGTACGTTACCTTTAACTCGGCGTACAGCACGTAGGCCGTCAGATATGGAATCTCAGCAGGCGCACCATACTTCTGAACAATCAGCGCGCTTTGGGGAGTCGTCCTCAAGCGCGGATGTGGACGCTCAATCGGAGCCAGACACTCATAACAACCCAACAAAGGAGCCTCATACCAATGGGACGATTGTAGTCAAAATCGGCGGAAGCACGCTGGGCAACCATGATACTACCCTCGACGATCTCGTTGCCCTTCAACGACAGGGGATAAACGCGATTGTCGTGCATGGAGGGGGCAAGGTCATCAGCGAGTGGATGGAAAAGCAAGGTGTCAGGCCCAGGTTCGTGCGAGGGCTTCGCGTCACTGACGCGCGAAGCCTGGACATCGCCGTAGCCGTGCTCACCGGGCTTATCAACAAGACCCTGGTGGCCTCATTGCTGGCCATTGGCGGAAAAGCGATGGGAATAAGCGGCGCAGACGGCGGGATGCTCAGAGGCAGCATCAAAGACCCTGAGTTGGGGCTTGTTGGCAATGTCGTTGAAGTAAACACCGAACCGATAAAAGCAGTGCTGGACGCAGGCTGCATTCCGGTCATAGCCCCGGTCGCCGTCCATTGCGAGGACGGGTCTGAGCATGAGGGGTCACTGCTAAACATCAATGCCGACACAGCCGCAGGCGAGATAGCGGCGGCGCTTGGGGCAGAGCGGCTGGTGTTTCTCACCGATGTCGAGGGCGTATTTGACTCTTCCCGTAGGCTGATTTCCAGGCTAACAGAGCGTCAGGCCAGGGGACTGGTACGCTCCAACATCGCAGCCGGGGGCATGATTCCCAAGCTGGAGGCGTGCCTTACCGCACTGAAGGAAGGCGGCGTGGCCCAGATCATAGACGGACGCAGTCCCGGCGCATTACGCGAAGTCCTCGCGGGCAAAGCGCTCGGCACCCGGATCGGGTAGGGGTGCGACATGGCCGCCGACTTTGAACGGGGAAATGGCTCTCCTCTGGACTTTGGGGGGCAGCAAGTCCCAAAGCAGCTAGGAACCATAATCAAATGGGGCGCGGTTATCGTAGCCCTCATCCTCCTCTTTGCCCTCCTATCCTTCGCGCGCTCGGTTTACACCGACTGGCTATGGTACGACGCCCTTGGATTCAAAGGCGTCTTCATCAAGATTCTGTTCACCCGCATCGTGTTGTTGGTCGTCGGCGGACTGGTCTTCGGGACGCTGCTGAGCGTCAGCCTGTACTTCGCCAACCGCATGTCCAGCGGCCCTGTGACGCTTCCGCTGCCTCCAGAGATGGTAGATTTTCTGAGGCGGCTCGTATTCTGGGGCAGCGCGGCAACCGTGGTCGCAATGAGCTTGATATTCGGCGCGATCCTTGCGTCGCAGTGAGAACTCTTCTTGAAGTTCGCAAACGCCGTCCCCTTCGGCGAGTTAGACCCGGTATTTGGCAAAGACCTCTCCTTTTACGTCTTCACCTTGCCGGTGTATAGCTTCTTAGAGGGATGGTTGCTGGGTGCGGCCATTATGATCTTGCTCGGCACCATCGCCCTTTACCTCGTTAACTTCAGCTTGCGAGGTATGGGATTCACTATCACGACAGAACTCAAGATTCACGTATCCATTATCGCCGCCATAATCATGTTCATAATCGCCGGAGGTTACTGGCTGGATAGATGGGAGTTGCTGCTGTCAGACCAGGGAACCATATTCGGGGCCGCATACACAGACCTCAACGCCAGGAAGCCCGCTCTCTTGATTCTCGCCATCATAGCCGTCGCAAGCGGCCTGCTTATGCTGGTTAACGCCTACCTCTCCGACCTGCGCTTGCTTGTGGGGGCCGTCGCGCTGTGGTTCGTGATGGCGATAGCCCTGGGAATCGCCTGGCCTGAACTGATGCAGCGGTTCACTGTGAACCCCAACGAGTTCGTCAGGGAGTCGCAATACATCGCCCGTAACATAGATTTCACACGCCGAGGGTTTGCCCTCAACCGAATCGAGGAGCAGTTCTACCAGGCTGAGGGTGAAATAACCGCCGAACTGATTCGTGATAACCCACAGACGATAAACAACATACGGCTATGGGACTACCGCCCCCTGACCAACGTTTACAGGCAGATACAGCTTATACGGCCATACTACGATTTCGTTGGACGTGTTGACGTGGACCGCTACACCCTGGGTGGCGAGTACCGACAGGTGCTGCTAGCGGCGCGTGAGGTAGCCCCTGAAAAGCTGGAGTTGGAGTCGCAGACGTGGCTCAACAACAAGCTGGTCTACACTCACGGCATCGGCATAGCCATGAGTCCCGTAACCGAGTTTACGCCGGAGGGCAGGCCTATATTCTTCGCAAAGGATATTCCTACGGATGGGGTCATACACATCAGCGCAAATCTTTCCGAGGATGAGCCTGAAATTATCATTGACAACCCTCGAATCTACTACGGGGAGAACACCACAAGCTACGTAATCGTCAATACCAAAACCGGCGAGTTGGATTTCCAGACCGAAGAAGGCGAGCTGATACGCAACCAGTACACCGGCGAAGGAGGCGTCCGCCTGGGTTCTTTCATCAGGCGTCTGGTTTACGCCTGGCAATTTGCGGACGTTAACATCTTGATTAGCGGAGAGATTACCGGGGATAGCCTCATACAGTATCGCAGGCAGATACAGGAGCGCATTTCGACTGTTGCGCCTTTTCTGATGCTAGATGCTGACCCTTATATTGTGGCAGGTGAGGGACGGCTATTCTGGATGCAAGACGCATACACCGTTTCAGACCAGTTCCCGTACTCCAACCCTACCAATATAGCCGTTGGCGAGAGAATCAACTACATGCGCAACAGCGTCAAGATTACCGTGGACGCGTTCGACGGGTCGCTTCGTTTTCACATATGGGACGAGTCGGACCCGATGGTGCTGACGTATGCGAAGATCTTCCCGGACCTGTTCGTAAATCAGGAAGACATGCCTGAGTCACTCCAGTCGCATGTACGCTACCCGTCGGACTTTTTCCGCATTCAGGCCGAGAAGTACATTCGGTATCACATGAAGGAGCCGCAGAACTTCTACAATAACGAGGACCTGTGGGCGTTTGCAGAGGAAAAGTTCGGCCAGTCGGCCGACACGTTGCAGCTGGTCGAGCCGTACTACGTGATCATGAAGCTTCCCGGCGAGGAGACCGAAGAGTTCGTCCAGCTCCTTCCATACACCCCGAATGAACGGCAAAATCTCATAGGCTGGCTCGCGGCGCGTAGCGACAGAGAGAACTACGGCAAGCTGGTCGCCTTCAACTTTCCGAAGGACCGTCAAGTCGACGGCCCCGCGCAGGTCGAAGCGAGAATCGATAACGATCAGGACATATCCGCGTGGTTTACTCTGCGTTGTACCGAGGGTTCCTCTTGCATACGCGGCAACCTGCTGGTAATTCCCGTGGGCAACGGGATAATTTACGCGGAGCCCGTGTACCTTCAGGCCGAAGGCATAAGCTTCCCTGAGCTAAAGAAGGTCATCCTGGCCACCGGCGACAAGGTAGTAATGGAGGACTCCCTTCAACTCGCGATCACGGCCCTGGTGGGCGACGTTCAATTAGATGCGCCCCGACTCGTCGGGGATGGTGTGGCGAGCGAAGCCCCGCTGACGTCGGAGCCAGCCGAACCCCCGGGCCTGCTCGAAGAGCAAGTCGAACGAATAAGGGACGCAATCCAGGCCCTCAAGGACAATCTTGCCGCTCTGGAAGAGGCCGTCGAAGGACTGAGATAAGCAACAGGAGGTGACCGGCGTGACCACGAATTGGAAAGAGATTGAAAGCAAATACTACATGTTTCTCGTACGCAGACAACCCATGGTGCTGGAGCGGGGAGAGGGCACGCGAGTCTGGGATACCGAGGGCAAAGAGTACCTCGACTTTACATCGGGCTGGGCCGTAAACAACATCGGCCACGCCAACCCGGTAATGGCGGAGGCCATATCGAAGCAGGCGGAAACGCTACTTCAGACCTCCAACCAGTTCTACACGATACCCCAGCTGAAGCTGGCCCAGATTCTGGTCGACAACAGCTGCCTGGACAAGATATTCATCTGCAACAGCGGCACCGAGGCCAACGAGGGCGCGATCAAGCTGGCCAAGAAGTACGGCAAGAAGAATAAGAACGGCGCCTACGAGATCATCACCGCGCTGAACTCCTTCCACGGAAGGACCATGATGTCGGTCGCCGCGACGGGCCAGCCCCACTACCAGGAGATATTCCAGCCCATCCCAACCGGCTTTACCCATGTGCCGTACGACGACATCGAGGCCATAAAGCAGGCCACGAACGAGCGCACCGTGGCGGTCATGCTGGAGCCTGTGCAGGGCGAGGGCGGCGTGAATATCCCCGACTCGGAGTATCTCAAGCAGGTGCGGTCCTGGTGCGACGAGAACGGCCTGCTCATGATCCTCGACGAGGTCCAGACCGGCCTGGGCAGGCTGGGCACGCTGTTCGGATACCAGTCATTCGACGTCGAGCCGGATGTCATTACGCTGGCCAAGGGCCTGGGCGGCGGCGTTCCCATCGGCGCGTTCATGGCCAAGGACAGCGCCTGCGCGTTCGACCCCGGCGACCACGGCTCGACTTTCGGCGGCAACGCCCTCACCTGCGCGGGCGCATACGCCTCCACCAAGTTCATAATCGACAACAACGTTCCAGCTCACGCCGCCGAGATGGGCGAATACATGGGTCAGGGCCTGAACAAGATCAAGGCGAACCACGAGTTCGTCACGGAGGTCAGGGGCATGGGCCTGCTCTGGGCCATGTTTTTCGACTCCGACATGACGCCGGCGGTCATCGCGGCGGCCAACGAGGCAGGGTTGCTCATGAACCCGCTGCGTCCAAACGCCATCCGGCTCATGCCTCCGCTGACGGTAAGCAGGGACGAGATCGACCGGGCGATGAGCAAGCTGGAAACGGCCCTCACCGAGGCCGCCAAGCAGGGCTAGTGCAACAGGACTGAAGAGGTCCACAGGGGAAAAGTCTTGGTGGTCACTGCTGCCGGCTTCATTTCGTATCGCCTGAGTTACAACGATACGCAAGATCATGGAGAGAACGGGTGCCTCGTATCTGCGAGTTCTTCGGCATCGTGATCCGCATGTATTACAATGATCACGCACCGCCTCACTTTCATGCCGAATATGCCGAGCGTGAAGCGGTCTACGAAATCGAATCGTTGGAGACGCCTAGAGGCAGGCTGCCACGACGCGCTCATGCGCTAGTTGTTGAATGGACCACCCTTCATCGCGCGGAACTCAGAGACAACTGGATCAAGGCGCGAGAGGGCATGGTCCTTGAAAGGATCGAGCCGTTAGATTGACGGATCGGAGTTGTCTTCTCATGGCAAATTTAGGTCCATTAGTTCGCGTCCGCGCAGTTGAACCTCTTGACAATTACAAGGTAAGAGTCGAATTCGAGGATGGAACTCAGAAAGAGTTAGACCTGAAACCCTATCTGCGAGGTCCTATATTCGAGTCGATGCGCGACGATCATTCCGTATTCAGGTCCATGAAAGTGCAGGACGGTACGATAATCTGGGAAAATGGCGCAGATATTGACCCAGATGTACTCTACTATGACCATTTGAAGCCTGCATGGATGGAAGAGCACGAGCACGCATAAGACGCTATTCGTACAGTCTGACGGTCTCGAAGAAACTGTGGATCTTGGTTGCGTGAGCCCAGCCTCTGGCGATACACATGAATTAGGCGGAGGTCCAGCATGCATTTTGCCCCGATGGACCCCATCTGAAAAATCTAGCTAGAATGGGGGGAGGAGGACTTATCAGCGATGCACAATGAATTCACGGCGATTATCGAGAGAGACGGCGACTGGCACATCGCCTACTGTCCGGAAATCCCAGGTGCAAACGGTCAAGGGAGCACAAAGGACGAGGCGCGAGAGAACTTGGCCGAGGCGATTTCGCTCATTCTTGAGGATCGGCGGGAGGATGGTTTGCGAGGTGTCCCGCCCGATGCAATACGTGAAACGGTTACGATTACGTGAAGCGAAGCGACCTCCTCCGGCACCTTCGGAGGCACGGGTGTAACCTTAAAGGAAACGCGAAGGACGCGCTCATTCCCTTTGGTGGAACCCGTCTACTGGTGCCATCGAAGCGATTCCACGACATTCAGAGATTTCGAACAGGCTAGCACATAAGATTTGTAGAAGCCTCTCGGTGCCGGAGATTGGCAGGGAGCACTGAAAACATGAACTGGCGGGAGCTGAAGGAGAGGAATATCAACGTGGTCGGCGGCGCAGTGTCCGGCGGCCTAGACAGCTGCACGATCACCCACTGGCTCAAGGAAAAGGGCTTCACGGTGAACGGCTACACGGTGGACCTGGGTCAGCCCGACGAGGAGAGCCTCGACGCAATAGCGGACCGCATGATCGCCTGTGGGGCAGAGACGGCGCAGATAGTGCCCGGTCAGGAGCCTCTGGCCGACGCCGGACTCAAAGTCATACAGGCCCAGGCCCGATACGAAGGCGGCTACTGGAACACGACCGGCATCGCTCGGCCTATCACGGTTCGGGCTATACTCGACGAGCTTCACAGCAACAAGATCGGCGTCCTGTTTCACGGCGCCACCGGCCGGGGCAACGACCAGGTCAGGTTCCAGCTCGCGTCCAACGTGCTCGACCCGTCCATCGAGGTTTATGCGCCGTGGCGCGACCCTGACTTCGTTAAGCAGTTTCCCGGACGCCGGAAGATGCTGGAGTACTGCGAGGCCAACGATCTTCCCATCCGGCCCGCGCGGGAGTCGCGCTACTCCACCGATGCGAACTTCCTCGGACTTACCCACGAAGCGGGCGACCTGGAGGACGTCTCCATCTCGCCGACCTTCGTCGAGCCGGGCATGGGCGTATGGCCGTGGGACGCTCCGGACCAGACGGAGGTCGTCGCGATTCGCTGGGAGCAGGGCGTTCCAGTCGAGATTAGCGGCGCAAGGCTAGGTCTCGTGGAGATGTTCAAGGAGGCAAACCGCATCGCGGGCGGGCACGGGGTGGGAATCGGCACCCATGTCGTCGAGAACCGGTTCGTAGGCACCAAGTCCAGAGGAATCTACGAGTCGCCCGGCATGGAGCTTCTTGGCCGCTCTTACGAGTTCTTGATGCAGTTCATTCTCGACAGAAGGGCCAGGGAGTTCTTCGAGCAGGTAGGCAGGACCATCAGCTTGCAGATCTACCAGGGCTACTGGCTGGACCTCGCTACTACTGCGGCCCTGGCGGCGCTGGAGCCGATCACACGCCTGGCCACCGGGACGATATCGGTACGCCTCTACAAGGGCGACCTCTACTTCGACACGGCGGACGACACACCGGCGTCCATGCCCCACTCCATGTTTACGGAAGACGCCTCGATGGAGGCCGAGGGCTCGTATGACCACGTAGACGCCGAGGGCTTCATGAAGGTGCTGGGTGTCTCGGCCAAGAACCTCGGCATCCGCCAGTTCCCGGAGTTCGGCCGCTAACCCCCTGTAGTCCCCCTTCGTAAGGGGGGACGGCCTTTTCCCCCTCCTTGGGAAGGAGGGGTTAGGGGAGGTTGGTTCGCCGGTGAGAAGTATGCTTGAAATATGAGATAAGGAATAGAATTTCAGTTGAGTGGCGCAGGTCAAGTACCGGATTGCATTTGGACGGGCAGGGTAGCAATAATGACGTGGGTCAAGTGTTTCTCGGCATTGCGTCCGTTGACAGGGTGCTTCGCGCTCTGACGCATATCATACATCAGCCCCAGGAACTAATTGGTGCGAGTTGAAAGTATTGACATGATCCAAAAAACTTCAGAGGAAGTACGCAGCCAGATCGTAAACCTCGTGCGCGAGTTTGTTCGGCGCGACGTCGAGCCTGTCGTGCGGCAGTACGACGACGAGGACACGTACCCGCAAGCGCTTATCGATAAGATGGCGGAGATG
>JADFKI010000086.1 GCA_022565015.1 Chloroflexota bacterium | reverse complement strand
TCTGGAACACCAACCCCCGGGGACTTTCCGCTCCATTGGCATCTCAACGGCGACAGCACTCGAGGAACGATCGTTGAAGGCGTCGTCGTCATCAACGGGGCTAATCATGCGTTCTGGCCCCACGGCTCCCACGGTATAACGTTCAAGGATACGATCGCCAAGAACATCTCTGGGGACGCCTACGGGTGGGACGGCCCTGGGGACAACGAGACGTGCTCCTTCCAAAAGTACTGCACAAGGGATAATTCCAACGACATCACATACGATCATGCACTGGCCTACAACGTCGACAATGGCAATGGCAGTCGAGGTTTTCGACTCACCGGGTTCCTTCTCGGTGCGGGGACTGGCAACGTCATACGCAACTCTGTAGCCACCAACGTCAGCCCTGGACATATCAAGGACTGCTCGGGATTCCATTGGCCGGAAGGTGCAAACGGCAATAAAGGCGGAAATGTCTGGAAGTTCATCAACAACCGGTCCTCGAGCTCTTCGGGCTGCCACGGGATATTCGTTTGGCAAAACGACGGCAACCCTCACGTCATTGACGGCTTCACCGGCGGCGGAATCGATCATGGTGCGTATGGAAACCGATACGTATACAAGAACATCGATGTGCCGTACTTCGAAGTTCACGCAGTCGGGGTACGGATAACAAGTGGCAAGATTGACACCGTGTTCACCAGAAGCGTTCGTAGTGATTCGGTGCCGACCGCCGTCTTTGAAAACGTCTCCATCAACCGCTTTGTGATCCAGAATGGTAACCGCGAACTCCCTGGTCACTACGTTCCGAACAACACGGGACTGGGCTGCGAGGACATCGAGTATGAGAACGTCGCGACAGGCACAACGGTGATCATCGACGGTGAGGAGTGTGAGTCTTAGCAACTCCGCATCGAGGTAAAGGGAAAACTAAGTCAAATCTCGTATGTCGCCGCCGCCACTACGATGCAGCGCCAGACTCGAAGCATCAAAGACATTGACTCGAGCAAACGTCACCAGGATTAGGAGTCCGACACGAGGCAGGCGATGGTGAGAAAACGGAAAGGCGACGGCGAATCTCCTGGCCTCCACTAAAAGACCGACCTAGAAGGCTAAACACGGCCGGAGCACCCGTAAACCGATCGCGACTACCGAGATCTCTTCAGTGCTAAAGACTCTTAGCCAGGCATATCAACTGATTGGGCGTGACCGTCCCGGACGCTGGGCGCTTCTCATCGTGCTTGCCGTGGTAGTTAGCGGGATTGAGATGCTCGGTGCGATCCTCGTCTTCGTTCTGCTGAACCTGATAGTCGATCCGACCGGACAAGTTGATCTCCCGATAATCGGCGATCTGAAAGAGGTCACTGGCGACATTGACGATCAGGCACTTCTCATCGGAACTGCTGTCGTGATTTTCGCCTTCTTCATGGTTCGATCGGTCGTCACGGTGGGAGCGAAGTATGTCGAGAACCGCGTCGCGTTCAATGCCGGCGCTCAGCTAGCGAACACCTTGGTGGCCGGGTATCTGGCGTGGCCTTACTCGGTTCACTTGAGGCGAAATACAGCCGAATTGATCCGCAATGGACACACGGCCACCCAAGAGCTGGTTACTTCGATGTTTCTCCCGACAATCAAAATGTTCGCCCACTCAATCGTGATCGTCGGGATGCTGGCTCTTCTGGCGAGCTTTGCTCCCGCCGCGACAGGACTGGCAATTCTCATTCTCGGTGGGGCAGCCTTTCTGTTGCTGCTCGCGGTGCAGCCAAGACTCAAACGACTGGGGGAGATCTCACATCAGATGTCACGCGAAACGCTGGGTAACTTGCAAGAGGCCCTTCAAGGAGTCCGCGAGGTCAAACTCCTCGGACGCGAGAAGTACTTCGCAAAGCGTTACGCGCGTAGTCGCATCGCGTTCGCTCGTGCTCGCTATCTCCGGGCCACCGTGGGCGCCCTTCCGCCCATCGTTATGGAGATGAGTTTGATAGCTTTCATTCTGGTTTTGTTCGGCTTCACTGCCGTCAGTGACGCTCCGTCCGAGGGGATAGTCTCCATCCTGGGACTGTTCGCCTATGCAGGAATGAGGTTGAGGCCGTCTCTTCAGCAGGTCATTGGTGGATTCAACAGTCTCAGATACTCGACCGCTCCGTTGGAAGACCTCCACGCCGACCTGATTGCGACCGAGGGGCTATCCGCTTCTCCCCAGGGAACCACGAAGCGGCTGCCATTCGAGAAGACGATCAGAGTTGACCACGTGTCATTTCGATATGAGGGTGCAGAGGTCGATGCTCTGACGGACGTCGATCTCACGATCCATAAGGGTGACCAGATCGGAGTCTGTGGGCCTACGGGTGGCGGGAAGTCAACGCTGATCGACTTGCTCACCGGGCTCCTCGAGCCCACCGACGGACGAGTTACGGTTGACGATGTTGATATAAGGGGCTCCGAACGCGCATGGCAACAAGGCCTCGGAGTGGTGTCACAATCGATATTTCTCATCGATGGCACCCTGCGTGAAAACATAGCGCTGGGTCAGGACGAAGCACATCTACAAGTAGACGCCTTGGACGAAGCCGTTGAACTCGCCCAGTTGTCTGAGATGGTCGAAGCTCTCTCCGAAGGGCTCGACACCATGGTCGGAGAAAGGGGCGTGAGGCTCTCGGGTGGACAGCGCCAACGGGTGGCCATCGCCCGAGCCCTGTATCGGCGGCCCGACGTTCTCATACTCGATGAGGGCACTTCGGCGCTGGACAACGCCACCGAGGCCAAATTGCTGTCCGCGTTGGAACGACTCCGGGGCGAGAACACCCTAATCCTCGTCGCTCATCGACTATCTACGGTGCGTACGTGCGATAGCATCCTTTTTGTCGCCAACGGAGGTATCTCTGGTGAAGGCCCATATGACTACCTCCTCGAGCATCATCCAGCATTCCGAGCTATGGCCCTGTCAGAGGACTAGGACGGAGTCACTCGATCGCGCATGAATTTCAACGTCCCCATCTACGACGTGCGAACGGTTCAAGCGCAATACTCTTCGTACACCCATGCCGAGAATGACCGAGACTTCTATCACAACTACAACCGGAATCTGCACCTCTTCGTTGTTTGGCAAGGTGCTCGCGATAAGACCGACGAGATCCTGTCAGATCTCGAGACGAGCTTCTTGATTCGCGCTGCTGAGGTGATTCAATGCTCGACGGGCGCCATCACTGATGTCCGGCCTCTCAACACGCCAACTGAAAGCTCATATCGGTGGGCTCGACGCACTGATCGCCAACCGGCCTCGGTAGCGCCTTTCGATTGGCTGCCACATCATGGATGCCTGGACACCATGGCTCATCTGGGCCAACCGGCAGGTGGACTGGCCGGATCTCTAAGGGCCTCGTTCGACTCCAGGTATTCGACAGTGACAATAAGCATCCGGAGAGATGCGAAGGTTCCCTCAATGAGAGGTGGTTACCAGCCAGCCGATTTCGCTGTTGCGAATCGCGCTCGCCGGGAAGTGAGATGACCAGCCCTTCTGACCTGCTCGATGTACGTGGTTTCCGTCAGCACCTGCTCGAGTACCGATGGAACGCCTCCGAGAACCTCTTCAGGCATAATTACGGACGAGATCTCCACGTCTTCATCATCTGGCAGGAGGCGCGTAGTCATGTACAGCGCATCATCGAAGGGCTTGGTGAGGACTTCACCATTCAACATACGGCGGAAATCCAGTGGAGTCAGAAGAAAATCCACAACAACGCGGCTCGGTTGTACCGACGGATCTATGACCATTCTGGTCATGTGCCCGACAAGATCGGGGATGGTCGGTTTCATGTGGTGGTCGTTGAAGATGATGACCCCATCTACGTGTACGACCGCGTACTATCGGGTCGCATCGAGTTCGTGAACCGCAAGGTAGCCGATCACAAACATCGTTATCGGAAGTGGGTTGATGGGTACGGCGTACACGCGAGCGACTCCCTTGGAGATTTCTTCGAGCAGGCGTCGCTCCTGTTTGGTCGGGGGAAGCTTCGCTTGCTCCTAAACAATGGGCCTTGGGACGGAGAGGTGGAGGTTATCCGGTCGGATCTGGCGGGTGCCTATGGTTGGTCAAACATCACTGAGATGTTCGAGATCCTAAACCTCGCGTCGAACCACGTCATGTTGAGGGCCTTCGAGGCATTCCCACCCTGGGAGGTGCCTTCCGAAGGTGATCTGGATGTCTTATGTGACGACCTGTCCGCCTTTGTTTCTGCGGTGAACGGGCGTCTTGTGGATGTGAGGAGGCGTTCGTCCAAGACTGTAGTGAGGATCGCTGGCGTTGAGATTCAAGTCGACGCCCGAATCGCCAAACAGGTCCTGGGCAGGATTCCCCGTGATGTGCAGCATCGGGAGTCCGTCTAGGTCTTCTCTCCCGGCGATCTCGGCGTTCGGCAGCTCGATGCTTCCCGGCGAGCCAAGGACCTCTGAAAGATTGGTGAGCAAATTCGCGGAGGAGCTTGATTTAAGCCACACGCCGGTCAGGGGGTCCTTGGTGTAGCTGTCGGTCCCGATCGTAATCGCCTCATACTCCAGGGTCAGGAACCCCAGGGAAATAGTGGCCTTCGTCCTCGCTCTATCGGGGGCCTGAAAATCTCCCTCGATGAGGAAGGGCACTCTGAAGGCCAGACCACCCTCCGGGACAAGCTCCAGCGTGCCGCTGATCTCCGTATGAAGCGAGGTCAGCCCGCGCATGGCGTCGTTGGACGCCGCGATGACCTGTGCCGCCGACTCGAGATCGAGGCCGGCTTCGTTGTCGGATCCACTCGCCGGGACCGGAGTGGCAGTCGGGACTGGAGTCGCGGTGGCGGTGGGAACCGGAGTCGGCGTAGGCGTAGGTGGCGGCGTCGGACTTGGCGTGACCGTCGGAACAGGGGTTTGAGTCGCCTGCGAAGCCAACTCCGAGTCTCCCACGGGCTGGTCGCACGCCGTGAACAGGACGGCTATGAGAACGAAGGCGAAGGGGCCGATCTTGAGCATCATTGCTCTGAGTATAATCGACCTCGCGCGCTTCGACAATTGCGACGGTCAACATTGAGGTGAGCGTGCTGCTAGACTTGATCGGGTTATAGGGCGATGGGTCAGGAACATTTTATTGATTGAAGCGATTATTTTCGATTTCGACGGCGTGATCGTAGACACGGAGACGCCCGATTACACGACGTGGCAGGGAATATTCGAGTCATACGGCGTCGAGCTGGAACGGGAGCTTTGGACGGGCTTCATTGGCGGAGGCATCGGTGAATTCGACGTCTATAAACACCTCGAAGACCTGAGCGGCGTCACAGTGGACCGGGTGGAGCTCCGCCGGCAGATGCGCTCTATCTACCTCGCGGCTATTGAAGAGAGCCCGGTCCTCTCCGGAGTACTGGACTATATAGACTGCGCCAAAGACATGGGGCTCAAGGTCGGTCTGGCATCTAGCTCATCCAGGGAGTGGGTTGAGGGCCACCTGGGCAGGCGCGGAATCCTCGACCGGTTCGATGACATCAGGGGTTCGGACGACGTGGACATGGTCAAGCCCTCCCCGGAGCTCTACCTGAGTAGCGCCAGGGAGCTGGGAGTAAGCCCTGGAAACGCGATGGCTATCGAGGACTCGGTCAACGGCGTCACGGCGGCCAAGCGTGCCGGGCTGTATTGCGTGGCGGTCCCCAACTCCATGACCGAGGCGTTGGACTTCAGTCTGGCAGATGTTCGCGTGCCCTCGCTTGCGCATATGCCGTTGCAATCGCTCATCGATAGAGCCAACCGGGGTTCGTAATGAACACGAAACGTACGCTTCTCCGAACCTTGACCCCGCTAAATAGGCTGTAATAGACTCCGAAGCAAGAGGGCTGTGAAGGCTTGCTCGCCGCCTGATCCGCCTCGGGCGAACTATCAATCATCTTGGCTCACTGGAGGATGGGGATGGACGTATTAGTAATATCCGGCGGAAGGCATCCTTATCAGGAATCCACGCCTATTCTGGCTGACTTCCTGCAGGCGGGAGGGCACCAGGTCCAGGTCACTGAAAACTCCAGCTTCCTGCTCTCTGAGCGCCTCGCCGGATACGACATCATCCTCTTCAACACCCGCCGGGAGGCCGAGCTCACCCTCAACAAGGACGAACAGATGGCGATGACCAGGTTCATCGGCGGCGGCAAGGGCTTCGTTTGCCTCCACATATCGTGCTGCCGGCCCGAGTCCTGGAGCGAATATCACGATGTCACGGGCGGCGGCTGGGTAACCGGCACAAGCTCCCATCCACCTTACGGCCAGTTTACGGTCACGGTCAGCGATCCCAGCCACCCCTGCACGCAGGGCATCAGGGAGTTCATAACGAACGACGAGCTCTACACAGACCTTTCGATGAAGGAAGGAAACCAGGTGTTCCTGACCGCGGAGCATAACGGCGAGCCTCTGCCCATGGCATGGACGCGCAAATACGGCAACGGCAGGGTATTCAACACCGTTCTGGGTCACGACGGCCTGAGCTTCCAGACCGAGGCGTTCCAGCAGCTCGTCCTGAACGGCGTGGACTGGGCCGGAACCAAGGACTAGCCGCCGGTAGTCCCAGCCTGGCTCACTCAGGCGAATGAAGCCTGGGCAAAATCTCTTCCCGCGCTGTGCCAATTTTGTCTGGAGGCTGTATAATCTTCCCAATTTACTACGGAGGTGCACTATGCCTAAAGTTACCGGACTTGGACATGTGGGAATATACGCCAACGACCTGATGAAGCAGCGCGATTTCTATACACGCATCATGGGTCTTCAGGTCACCGACGAAGACATTGACGGTCTCGGCATAGTCTTCATGAGTGCCCGGCCTGAAGAGGAGCACCATGAATTCGTGCTCATGAAGGGTCGGGACGCGCCCGAAGACGTAAAGCTCGTTCAGCAGCTCTCGTTCACCGTGGCCTCCATTGAAGAGCTAAAGGAGTTCGAGCGCGTCTTCAAGGAAGAAGGCGTGAAGGTTGAGAGGATAGTCAGCCACGGCAACGCCTTCGGTATGTATGGTTACGACCCGGAGGGCAACAGGTTCGAGGTCTATTACAAGACCGGAGTTGATGTGCCTCAGCCGCACTCTCAGGCCATAGACCTGGCGAAGTCCGATGAAGAGCTAATGGATATTGCACGGGCCGCCGCCGTTACCGGCAACTAAGAAGCCGGCTTCTTAGTCCGAACGGGGCCTGACTGTAATCGACATCGGTTGATGGAGCGACGTCAAGCCGAGTGACCAAAGCCGGGCCGGAGTGCCGCTTGAGCAAAGCCCTACACCGGCCCGGCCGACATCACGCTGGATAACTTAGACAAGGGCGCAGGTGCAGCCGGTGCGGTTTGGGGTCGTCGTAGCGGTGAGTCTAACGCTCACTTTTTTAGGCGCGTGGCTCGTCGACGAGAGAGCTTAGCCGAGTTCGACATCGCCCACGTTGTCGAGCATCCATGCGATTTATGTCGTCAGCCCTGGTCCGCAGCAATTGCCTGCTAGCTCTTCGCCTTCATCATCCAGTCCTGCTCCTTCGCCGGGCCCTTAATCCAGCCGTCGACGGATTTCTGGTGGGAATCGGTAATATCAACGCCCAGGCCATCCGCCAGGCGGGTCATGAAGTTGAAGTTGCACGTGATTAGCACGACCGAGAGTATCTGCTCGTCGCTAAGACCGTGCTCCCTTAGCTTCTTAACGTCGTCTTCCACCATGGAGCTGGGATCTTTGGTGAGCTTCGTCGCATAGTCCAGCATGGCCATCGTCTGAGCGTCAAGGTCCGCGTTCCTGTAGTCGTGCATGACGTGGCTCGCGATATCGGCATCGGCTTCCTGACGGAGCAACGCCCCGTGGGACATCGTTCAAAATCGGCAGCGGTTCACCACGGATACGGTCGTGGCGACCGCCTCCTCCTGCACCCTTGTCAAATGGGATGACCCAAACGTGATGGCGCGGTTGGACTGCAACACTGCAGCCATGGCCTCGGGATTGATTGACATGATCTTGATGATATTTGACATATTGAGGTCTTCTTCTCGTATCCAGGACATTTTCTAGCTCCATTTCAGATTGATAGGTCGCTCGACCGCCTCTCACGTCGAAGACGGCTCTCGTGCCATTGAATTAATGTGTGGCATCGCCGCTGCTTACATTGAACACAGGCCCCGCGCAATCAGACTAATATGTGGCCCTGCCGCCGCTCACATCGAAGACGGCTCCCGTGCTAAAGGAGCATTCGGTGGACGCAAGCCAGGCCACGAGCGCGGCGACCTCGTCGATATCGCCGGTCCTGCCCATGGGGATGCGGTCCACCATGTACTGTACCTGCTCGGGCGTAAACTCGTCGAGGATTCTCGTGTGTACCACCGCTGGTGTTACGCAGTTCACACGGATGCCCGACGTCGCCAGCTCCTTGCCGACAGATTTCGTGAGGCCGATGACGGCTGCCTTCGTGGACGAGTAGGGCACCATTCGAGGGTTGCCCTCCTTGCCCGCGATGGAGGCTATATTCACGATTCGCCCGTAGTCCCTTTCCAGCATCTTGGGAATGACTGCGTGGCAGAAGGCGAACACGCCTCGCAGGTTCGTCCTGTAGACGCGGTCCATCTCCTCCAGAGGCAGCTCCCAGATGTTGCCGTTTACTCCGCCGATTCCCGCGTTGTTTACCAGGATGTCGATACGGCCCCAGGCGTCCATAGCGACCCTTGTCGCCTCCTCCGCCGTTGCCAGCTCCGCGACATCGCCCACGACCAGCTTGCTCTCGACGCCTCTCGCTGAAAGCTCACTGGCCGACTGCTCTCCCATGGAGCCGTCCATATCCACGATCAGTATGTTTGCGCCTTCACTGGCCAGCCGCTTGGCGATTCCGTAGCCTATTCCCGTGGCCGCGCCCGTAACTATCGCGGCCATGCCATCGAATCGAACCATCTCTTTTCTCCGTTCACTGCGCCGCATCGAAAAGGTCCACGCCGTATTATATTCGGGTAATGCAGACGGTCAAGGCTGCGAGCGAGTGGATTCTATCAATACGATGGGCCGCTTCTTGTAATGGAGCTAAGCCGCTGCTAATATCGCTCCCATGGCCGGACATTAGGCTGGAAGTCGGCCGGGTCAATTATACGGAGGGTACTCATGGTTTTGCTGGGTTCCGGAGAGTTCACCTACGAGGTCTCAGGCGAGGACTGGGGCGTACTGCCCGAAGGCGCGACGCTGAAAGAGGCGACGGCGGTGGATGTCGACGCCAACGACGACGTCTACGTCTTCAATCGCGGCACGCATCCGATGATCGTGTTCGACTCGGACGGCAAAGTCATCCGCACATGGGGTCACGGCGTGTTCAAGAATCCTCACGGCGTGAAGGTAGCGCCCGACGGCACGATCTGGTGCGTGGACAGCGGAGACCACACGGTCCGTCAGTTCACGCCTGAGGGCAAGCTGCTGTTCACCCTCGGAGAGCCTGGCAAAGCCGCGCCTCCCATGAGCGGAATACCCTTTAATACGCCTGCCCATATCGCCTTCGACGCTAGGAGCGGCGAATATTATGTGGCAGACGGTTACACCAACGCCTCGGTGCATAAGTACTCGCCGGACGGCAAGCTGCTCTTTTCCTGGGGAGAGCCCGGGACCGGCGCGGGCCAGTTCAACATCGTTCACTACGTGGGCGTGGACAATAACGGCTACGTTTACATCGCCGACCGTGAGAACCAACGCGTTCAGGTGTTCGACTCCCAGGGCAAGTTCGAGGCCCAATGGAACGACATGTCGCGGGCCGCCTGCCTATGCTTCGACAACGCGGGCAACCAAAGGGTCTACGTCGGGGAATATTTCTGCGGCATCGGCAGCAACTACATGGCGACGGACCTGGGGCCCAGGGTCAGCATATACGAGACCAGCGGCAAGCTCCTCATGCGCCTCGGCCACGAGAGCTACGGCGCTGATAAGGGGCGATTCTACTCGCCGCACGGCATCGCCGTCGACTCCAAGGGCGATATATACGTCGCGGAGGTGTCCTGGGCCGATTACGGCAGCAAGATGGACCCGCCCCAAGAGCTGCGCTCGATGCAGAAACTGATCAAAAAGTAACTCACGGGCCGCTCAGCGGCTTTTCGGCCACCCGGTTTCACTATCGTAGAAAGCCCCGGGCGCTAAGCGTCGGGGCTTTTTTCTATTCAACATTTGCCCATTCGAAGGCCCCAAGTGTGTGGGTTTGGTGTGGATTTTGGGTTGAGGTGTGGGTGAGGTGTGCAAAGGGTTTGCGCCATGGCACCGGCTTATACGGTTTATCACACGGAGCTAAGCGAGTTGGGTCGAAAGTACGTTTACCGCAGGTTTATCCAGGTAATATAGTTATTAGCGTGACCAGTAGGTCGCGTGTCATTTGTATTGGAATGACATTTCCCAAGTGCCATGCCTATATTGGGAGGATGATGTGAGAAACAAGAGCTGGAAGTTCATTGCCGCCCTGTCGGCGGTAATAGTTCTGGTCTCGGTTGTTGGCTCATACAACGTGGAGGCCGATGGTTCGAGGCTCGTCTATGTAGAAAGCGACGGCTACCTTCTGCCAAGCGGCTTCACGTCGCGTTCCGATGTCGACTTCAGACACAGCTTCAAGAAGGGATTTTCGGCCCGGATGGGCCCGAAGGCCCTCAAAGAGCTGAGCCTGATGGACGGCATAACGATCAGCGACGTGCCGATTCTATACCCATCAGAAGTGCCGGCTGATCAGACCCCTTATGGCATGGAGCAGATTTACGACGATCCCGATATTACTGCTACTAGCGGAGGCGCCAGCATAACCATAGCTCATTTGGATACGGGCGTCTTCACGGGCCATCCCGACCTGACCAATAGGATTGTGGGTTGTCTTGACGCGACTCAAGGCCCGGTACCTGTCTCCGGTTGTTCGGACAACCTGGGCCACGGCACCCACACGGCCGGGACCGCTGTGGCCGATGGTGGCGATGGCACCGGCATCTACGGTGTCGCACCTGATGCTGGTCTATTCGTAATCACGGTCTGCAATTCAGGTTGCGCGGCCGACGATGTCGCCGTGGCAATCAATTATATCGGCAGTAATGGCCTGGCCCAGATCGTGACGATGAGCTTCGGCGGAAATACGGACTTCGGACCCATCAGCGCCGCGATCGCGGCCTATCCCGAGATCCTGTTTGTCGCCGCTTCGGGTAACGACGGCCCCTCGGGCGGCTCCATAAATTTTCCGGCTCGCGACGTTAACGTTGTCGCCGTCGGCGCCATTGATGCCTCACTGAAAGTTCCCAATTTCAGCAGCCGTGGCGTTGATGATGATGCCGACTCCTCGATCGCCTACGGAGAGCTTGAGTTTGTTGCCGCCGGCGTTGATGTTCTATCGACTCTAAGGAGTGGCGGATATGGCATCGCGGATGGTACGTCGATGTCCACTCCCCATATCGCAGGTCTTGCAGCAAGGGAGTGGCAGGGCACTGCCGCCCTTACAAGGGCCTATCTCCGATTAAACGCGACAGACATTGTTTCGGCCACCGGTAGTGGAGTAGGGCCGGGCTACGACGCGGCCTCCGGTTACGGTCTGCCTCACGCATCAGTGGCTGTCCCTCCTCCTCCCGTTACGCTGGAGTCGATCGTAGTGTCGCCTGCCGAAGCATCTATCATAGTTGGTGACAGCCAGCAGTACGACGCCACGGCGTTCTACAGCGACAGCACTCAGGCCGACGTCACGGATTCAGCGCAGTGGGATAGCTCGAACGGCTCCGTAGCGACGATCGACAGCTCCGGCCTGGCCGACGGCATGTCGGAAGGCAACTCGTCGATCACCGCGACGCTGGACGGCGTGACGAGCATCGCTGCTTCCCTGGATGTAACGGCGTCCCCATCGCCGGTAGTAACTCTGAATTCGATACAGGTCTTGCCTTCCAGCGCCTCGATCATTGTCGGCGAAACCCGGCAGTTCGACGCGACGGCGTTTTACAGCGACAGCACTCAAGCCGACGTCACGGATTCGGCGCAGTGGGATAGCTCGAACGGCTCCGTAGCGACGATCGACAGCTCCGGCCTGGCCGACGGCATGTCGGAAGGCAACTCGTCGATCACCGCGACGCTGGACGGCGTAACGAGCAACGCCGCCTCCCTAGATGTGACGGCGCCGCCAGAAGTTACCCTCGATTCGATACAGGTCTCGCCCTCCAACGCATCGATCATGGTCGGCGA
>JADFKI010000335.1 GCA_022565015.1 Chloroflexota bacterium | reverse complement strand
AAACTATCTCAGAATGCTTATGCCGTTTACCCACCCGCCCGGTGTGTTCTTGTATTGGGGGCACATCCCCCAAGCCCTCTGGACTCCCCCGAACCCGTTTTGAGATAGTTACTTAGCACCGTCCCTTTCATGAGAAAGGGGCGATCAAGCTCGGGGCGTTCTACGAGACAGCAAGTAGGGTAGCACATTGCACATGCTCCCAGGCGATCGAGGTGGGCGTGCCGGCAGATAGTTCACGTCTTCAGGCAAATCGAGGCTGGCATGTCGGCAAAACAAAGTCGTTGACATCGTTCGGCAGGGATTGCTACCCTTCTGACGCCTGCCCGGCTCGTGTTGCTGCTGTTCGAGTAAGTCAGGATGTTTTGACGGATCGATGGTCGGCTGGCAGACCGACATCCGAAGTCGTCAATGCGGGGAGTCGAAATGTCGCATTGCACAGGATTCGTCGATATGATGCGACGATGGAGTTCCTAATCCAGTCCCTGGAGAGCTATTAGGAAGCGGAGAATAAGATGCAGCCATTAAGAGACATCCGGGTGCTGGCCATTACGGTATTTTTGGCCGGGCCATATTGCAGCATGAACCTTGCGCGCATGGGCGCGGAGGTCATCAAGGTCGAGATTCCCGGCCGTGGCGACCCCGTTCGAGGAAACGGCCCGTTCGCGGGACCTGAAGGCGTGCACGTAACGAAGAAGACGGACGACGACCTGTCGACGCGCTTTCTCAAACGAAACCAGGGCGTGAAGAGCATCACCCTGAACCTCAGGCATCCAGAGGGCAAGGAGATGTTCCTGGAGCTGGCAAAGAAGTCCGACATCGTCTTGGAAAACCTCGCACCGGGGTCTCTCAGGCGCCTTGGCCTGGGCTACGAAGAGGTCTCGGCCGTAAACCCGGGAATCGTCTACTGCTCGATCTCCGGCTACGGGCAGACGGGCCCGTACGCAACGAAGCCGGCGCACGATCCCCAGATTCAGGCCATGAGCGGACTGATGGACATCAACGGCGACCCGGACAGGCCTCCGACTCGCGTAGGCTTCTATATAGGCGACCTGGTCACTCCGCTCTTCGCCTGCTACTCGATCGTCTCGGCCCTACGGGAGAAAGACCGCACCGGGCAGGGCAGCTATCTTGACGTCTCCATGATGGACAGCCTCAGCGCCCTCATGTTCATGGAGAACCTGGAGGAGGACATGGAGCGCGGCCTGACGCTGCGGACCGGCAACGTTACGCGAAGCGGACCCACCGGCATTTACGAGACAAAGGACGGCGACATATCGCTTACGGCGGCCAGCGACGAGCAGTGGCGGAAGCTCTCCAACGCGTTGGATGCCCCGGAGCTACTACAAGACGACAGGTTCAAGGACTTCCACAGCCGGACGATCAACGTGGAGGAGGCCAGGGAGGAGATTCAGGTCCGCGTCCGGGAGTACACCCGCGACGCTATCTTGAAGCGCTTCGAGGAGTTTGACGTTCCATGCGGCCTGGTCAGGCTCGCCAACGAGGTGATGGAGGACAGACACTTCTGGGACCGAGGCACGTTCCAACCGATCAGGCATGCGAAGATGGAGGACCCGGTCCCGGGCGTCGGGTCTGGGTTTCCCGTCATGTTCTCCGGCAAGCAGCTGGGTGAGATGCCTGGCGCGCCGACCCTGGGCATGAACAATAGCGACATCTATAGCGGCCTCCTCGGACTTTCCTCCGATGACCTGAAGCGGCTGGAACGAGAAAAGGTCATCTGAGGCTCCGAGGTCACCGCTTGAAAATGGCAGGAGAACAAAATGAAATTTGAAGCCAGGCCCCTGCGCTCGGTGCTTTACGTGCCGGGAAACAAAGAGGACTGGATGCGCAAGGCTCCGAAATACGGCGCGGACGCCCTCATACTGGACCTCGAAGACTCGGTGCCGACCGACGAGAAGGCGGATGCCAGGTCGTCCGTCCGCAAGATCATCGGCGAGCGGAGGTCCGACGGTCCCGCGCTCTTCGTCAGGGTGAATCCCCTGGAGACCGGCATGACGGGGGATGACCTGGAGGCGGTAACCACACCGGGCCTGTACGGAGTCTTGTTGCCGAAGGTGCAGGCTCCCAGCGACATCGTCGAGGTCGACGTCCTTCTCAGGCACTTCGAGAGGCGGGCGGGCATGGAGATCGGCGGCGTGTTCATCGATCCCGGCCTGGAGACCGCCCAGGGCATACGCAATGCATATGAGGTCGCGACGGCCTCCGACCGCGTGGCCCACATGGGAGGCAGCGCAGGCAAAGGGGGCGATACCGCGCGGTCGATTGGCTTTCAGTGGACACCGGAGGGCATGGAGTCGCTCTTCATACGCTCCAAGGTGCTGGTCGACTCGCGGGCGGCGGGCGTCCAGTATCCGCTAACCGGCGGCTGGTTCGATATTCGCGACCTGGACGGCCTGCGGCGCCTTGCGGTTCAGGCGAAGCAGCTCGGTTACGTGGGTATGCATCTGATTCATCCCTCCCACGTGCCCGTGGTAAACGACGTATTCACGCCTACGGACGAGGAGATAGCCCGGTGGAAGGGGCTGGTCGACGCTATGGAGGAGCAGCGAAGGTCGGGCGGCGCCGCGGTGACCTACGGCGGGGACATGGTCGACATCGCCCACGAGCAGACCGCCAGGGCGATGCTCCAGATGGCCGATAAGCTGGGCGTGCTGAAGTAACAGATTTATGAATATGAATGATCTATATCGGCGAGTATTACACTCGACGTTAATACCGGAATGGAATCCGGCGCACCACCGAGCGCCGCATTTCGACGCTTCGAGAGTTTGTGGAGGCTCTTAATAACTGTCTCGAAGTGGTCGTAGGGGAGTCCAGAGGGGACTATCCCCTCTGGCAGAGGGCCTGGGGGATGTGCCCCCAGGAACAAAAACCCTTAGGGCGGGCGGGCGGGAATAGAGGCGTCCACCTTTTTGAGATAGTTTCTTATTTATGATGCGGGCGAATTAGCTGAATTGATTGTGATGAAAAACATCTATCTGGACGAACTGAAGAAGCTGCTCGAACAGGCGCATCCTGGGCTCGCGTCATCTGATGAGTTGGATTTCAAGAACGTGTTTGGCGCCGTGGCGGTCTACGTGGACGGCAACATATTCATCACATGCGGAAAATTCGGAGTCGCCCTAAAACTTCCTTCGGAGACCCTCGAAGAACTGCTCAAGGAAAGGGACGTCGAGCGCCTGAGATATTTCCCCAAGGGGCATATCAAGAAGGAATATGCCGTGCTTCC
>JADFKI010000085.1 GCA_022565015.1 Chloroflexota bacterium | reverse complement strand
TGCGTGGCGTTCAACGCCGTCCTGAAGCACTTCGCGTACTTTCCTGGTAAGGGTGGATGGATCAAAGGGTTTACGCATGAAATTCGTGCGTTCGTTGAGGACCTCCTCCTTGAACGCCTCGTCCTCCGTATATCCCGAGGTGAAAATCACCTTCATCTCCGGATGGATGTCTCTGAGTCTTTCCGCGAGTTTTCTGCCGCCCATGACCGGCATGACCATGTCGGTCAGGAGCAGATCAACCGGCCCGCCTTGATGCTGAGAAGCCACGTCGAGCGCCTCCAATCCGTTCGAGGCCTCGATGACCGTATACCCCTGCTCCCTCAACACGTGAACGGCTACGTTGCGGACGAGGGGCTCGTCCTCGACTACGAGAATCCTTTCGGTCCCGACGGGAAGGTACCCGGAATCGTCTCGAAAGGGAAGGGATTCCGTCAGCCCGTCTTTTGCAGGAAAGTATATCTTGAAGGTGCTCCCTTTGCCGACGACACTTTCCACCGTGATGTATCCTCCGCTCTGGGCTATGATACCGTAGCAGGTCGACAGGCCTAGCCCGTTTCCCTTTCCAACCTCCTTGGTAGTAAAGAACGGCTCAAAGATGTGATCTTTGGCGTCGTCGGGTATGCCGGCGCCCGTGTCCTGGACGGTAATTACCGCATAGGCGCCGGGACTGAGCTCCGGCATTGCGTCCGCCCGCTTTCCATCGACGGTTTCACCGGACGTCTCGATCAGCAGGGTACCGCCATTGGGCATGGCGTCCTTCGAGTTGACCGAGAGATTCACCAGCACCTGTTCGATCTGGCCCGGGTCCACCTCAACCAACCGAACATCCGGATCAAGCTTTGTTACCAGCCTAATCCCCTCGCCCATCAGGCGGCGAAGCATCCTCTCCACATCCGCGACCACATCGTTCAGGTCTACCGTCCTCGGGTTAATAATCTGTTTTCTGGAGAAGACGAGAAGCTGGCTAATGAGTACCGCGGCCCGCTCCGAGGCCTTCAAGACCTCTCCGAGGTGCAGCTCCCTAGTCTCACTTATCCGGGCGGTCTTCGCCAGATGGGTATAGCTCATGATGGCGGAGAGCATGTTATTGAGGTCGTGGGCCACGCCGCCCGCTAGCTGTCCAAAGGCGTCCATCTTCTGGGACCGCAGGAGCTGGGCTTCCAGCGACTTCTGGTCGGTCACATCTCTCATGAAGCCCATCAGTCTTATGGGCCGGCCCGACTCATCCCAAAGGGCCTGGCCCCGCGAGCTGAACCAGCGATATTCGCCGCTCTTGGTCCGAGCCCTGTATTCCACCTCGTATGGCCTTTTGTGCTCAAAGTGGTCTATGGCCGCCTGTTTGGCCACCTTCAAATCGTCGGGATGGATGGTCTCGAACCAGTTTCTCAAATCATTGGGAAATTCGTGGTCTTCATAGCCCAGCAGCTCTTTAAGCCTGGGGGAAAGGTATATGAAGTCGTCTTCATGAAAGTAGTCGCCATCTTCTCCACGAGAGGTAATGACGCTGTCCCATAGGCCGTCTCCCGATCCCTGGGCCGCCAGATCAAACCGGTCAAGGCTCTCTTTGAGGGCCTCTTCCGTCTTCTTAAGCTCCAGGTAAAGCTGAGAGCCGTCTACGGCGCCGGCGATCTGATCGGCGACCCTTTGCGCCAGGTCGAGGTCTCGTTGGTCAAAAGCCAGCGGCCTGTACGAACGCATCACGATCGCACCTATTATCTTGTCCCGGGAGCGCAGCGGCACGGTCATGAAGGAGCGGAAACCGACTTTCACCCCCGCAGCCGAACCAGGATAGAGCCTTGCGATCTCTTCGGGGGGAACGTCCTGGATTATCACCCCTGAATCCCTTTTCACGGTCTCCTCCACGGTCGTCCCCTTCAGAGGAGTCTCGTCGCCGAAGGACCGCCCTTCTACGGTATCGCCGTAATGGTGCAGGTTCGATATGATCTGTCTGTCCCAGTCTATGACCGCGACCGAGATTCTATCGAAGGCAACGACCCTGCTCGCCAGATCGGCGAATTGCTCGAATACTTCGCCCATGACCAGGGAGGAGCTCATCGTGCGCCCGATATCTGCGAGCACTTGCCGTTCCGCTGCGTCTCTCTCCAGGGTTTCGTGAAGCTTGGCATTGGCTATAGCGCCTGCTATCTGGTCGCCCAACCTTTCGGCCAGCCGCAGCTCGTGTGGCGTATAGGCGTTGGGACTCTTGGACCGAATAATGAGCGCGCCCATGATCTGGTCTCGTGACCTCAGAGGCGCTGTAATGAACGAGCGTAGTCCAACATCAATTCCATTGGAAAGTCCAGGATATCTTTCTATCATCTCTTCTTTGTCGAGGCCCTGGACCAGTAGACCGGAGTTCTTCGATATCATTTCCTCAATTGTGGTCCCCGGCAGCGGGAAGACCTCTCCTCGATGCCTACCATTTACGGATACACCGGCCCTATAAATCGCGCTGACCGTCCCCAGCTCCAGATCGATTCTGTCTATGGCAATACGATCGAAAGAGATCAGCTCTTTTGCCTGCTCAACGAATCGCTCGAATACCTCGTCGATATCCGGAGACGAGCTTATTATTCGACCGATCTCCGCCAAAATCTCCCGCTCCCTGACCTCTCGCTGAAGTTGCGCGCGCAGTCGTGCGCTCGCAACCCCCCCGGCTATCTGGGCACCGATTTCAGCCGCGATGGATAGCTGGCTCTCGGAGTAAGCGTTCGCGGTGATCGACCGAAACGAAAGCAGGCCCACGACCTTGTCCTTCGACAGCAGCGGCACGGCGAGATAGGAACGAATCCCAGCCTCATATGACGGCATGAGATAAGGACACTTCTCGCTTATCTCTGCCTTTGACTTCGGATTGAACACAACGTCGGATTTCGTCCGGACCATTTCCGCGGCGAAGGAGTCCTCTATATTTATTATCTGCCCGACCTCATATTTATCGCCGCCTTCTCCAACTACGTGAGAAATTCTGGCGGTCATCTCGCCCTTATCGACCGTCGTAATTATCAGACAGTCGAATGGGATGTATTTCCTAATCTGCTCCGACAGGGCTCCATACGTGTCTTCAATCTCCGGTGAAGATGAGACCACCAGCCCTATACCTGCGACGACATCGCGACTCCTGGCCCTCTCATGTAGCTCGGCGTGGTGGTGAGAATTGGATATCGCACCCGCAATCTGGTCGCCCAGCCTTTCGGCCAGCCGCAGCTCGTGTAGCGTATAGGCGTTGGGACTTTTGGACCGAATCATGAGCGCGCCCATGATCTGGTCTCGTGACCTCAAGGGCACCGTAATGAACGAGCGTAGTCCAGCATCAAATCCATTGGAAAGTCCAGGATATCTTTCTATCAGATCTTTCTCATCAATGTTTTGGACTAGCAGGCCGCAGTTTTTCGATATCATTTCCTCAATGGTGGTCCCTGGCAGCGGGAAGACCTCCCCGCGATGCCTGCCTTTCACGGAAAGACCGGACCTATGAACAGCGGTGACCGTCCCCAGCTCTCGGTCAACTCTGTTTATGGCAATACGGTCGAATGAGAACAACCTCTGCGCCTGCCCGACAAATCGCTCGAATACCTCATCGATATCCGGAGATGAGCTTATTACACGGCTGATATCGGCCAGGGTCTCCCGCTCCCTGACCTCTCGCTGAAGTTGCGCGCGCAGTCGCGCGCTCGCAACCCCCCCAGCGATCTGAGCGCCGATTTCATTTGCGAGGGATAGCTCGCTATCGGAGTAGGCGTTTGCAGTAATCGACCGCAGCAACAGTAGGCCCACGACCTGGTCTTTCGACAGCAACGGCACCGAAAGGAAGGAGCGATTCCCAGCCTCATATGACCGCAAGAGATACGGATACTTCTCGCTTATCTCTGCCTTCGACTTCGGATTGAACACCATGCCCGATTTCGCTTGGACCACTTCCGCTGCGTGGGAATCCTCTATGTTTACGGCCTGCCCGACCTCATACTTTTTCCCAGCCTGCCCAGCTACGTGAGATATTTGGGCGGTCATTTCGCTTTCGTCGACGGTAACAATAATCAGTCGGTCAAATGCGATGTGTCTCCCAATCTGCTGTGACAGGGCTTCGTACGTATCCTCAATCTCCGGTGAAGATGAGACCACCAGCCCTATACCTGCGACGACATCGCGACTCCTGGCCTTCTCATGAAGCTTGGCGTGGTGGTGAGAATTGGATATCGCCCCTGCAATCTGGACACCGACTCGTTCGAATAAGGCCAACTGGCCGACGGAATACCCACGTATCTTGTTGGAACGGGCCAGCATGACACCAGCGATCTGACCCTTGGATATCAGAGGGACTCCCATTAGAGTCCTGATGCCCGATCTGATGCCGTCTCCGAGAGCTGGAAATCTGTCTATTATTTTGTCGGCGTTTTCTTCTGTAATTTCCAGCAGTATGCTGGAGCGGTTCTTGATGACCTCTTCGACGACAGTGCCGGCAAGGTCGAAGGTATCTCCTGATTTTCGGCCTGATGTGTCCGGCCCGCTCGCGTATTTCGTCGTCACGATGCCATGTTTGTCACCAACCGTGCAGATGGATATGTTATCGAAGGGCACCAGCCTCCGGGTAGCGTCCGCGAATCGTCGATAGAAGTCATCAATATCCAGCGATGAGCTGACTATCCGACCGATTTCCGCCAACGCCTCGTCGGTGGAGCGCATCGATTCACCAACATGGTCTGTAAGGTCGAAAGGCTCCCGATCGATGACCACGCCCAAACTGCCTATTCGCTCTCCCTGTTCATCATTGAAGGGCGATAGGACAAGATGCGCCGCGAACTCCTCACCAGACTTGCGCACCCTTCTAACGGCGCCGGTCCAAACATTTGCAATAGGCACGTCCGAGAAATAGGGGCACGATGGCGAATAATCGGTAGAGCACAGGAGCTTAATCCGCCGACCGACGAGCTCGCCTTCGGCATAGCCGTGCATTTCCATCAGGGCGGCATTTACGAAGACGATCGTGCCATCTAGGCGAACGAACTCGACTGCCTCATCTTTGTCTTCATAAAGCAGCTCGAGCCTCTTTATTTCCGAATCCGCTAGCTTCTTCGAAACCATGGCACCGTTCAGATTAAGTGGCGTACTGGGGCTTGGATACGGATTCCGCCATTATACGCCAACTATATTTCGTATTACAGCTAAGCCGTAGTAATAACTTTCAGTAATCGGCTCCTGTATTTGCGGCTGAAAGGGCAATTAGAGGGGTGTGATAGGGGATAATTTAGTGTGCTCCAATTCAAAGAGCAGTGTCAACGCCGTTGGTTACTGAGTTTTCATTAAATATATGTCGTAAAATAAACCTACATTATTGGTTAAACCTAATTAAATGCAGGTAAACACCACCCTGGCAGTTCGTGGAGCGGCAAATAGTTCGCCGAAGAGTAGTCGTAGAGGAATCGAGAGATCAGGCAGCGGTCAAGGCGCGTAAAGCTCTACATCGGGCAGAGAGCCCACCAGGGAAAACCAGAAGCTGGTCCTGGAGGGGACGCGAACAAGCTGCGATCCGGCGAGGCTGCCGGATATGGCACGGCCTCCATCATCCCACCGGCTGGACGTCTCCTCATCCTGAAGTACGCCGTCAACGAAGCTGAACGTCAGCTGCCGTCCCGACAGAGTCCGTTCGTACGCCGCCGCCGTCGGCCCATTATCACGCGCAACGACCAGTATCGGCTCGCCGTCGACTTCATCGTTGATTACCTGGTCCGGCCTCTCGGAGAGGGCGTAGGCTCGGTGGATATCGCCGACCTGGACCGCGAATACGATATCGCCCGGCCTGAGCCTATCGTCAAGCTTCTCGGGACTGACGGGAAACGCGAATCGTCCGCCGTTAACGTAATCCTGGTACCCCTCAAACGGGTCACGATCGTAGGGGCTTCCTCGCACCGTGCTTGGCAGCAGTCCCAGGTCCCGACTCAGTATTCGGGTCTCCGGGTGAAGGCTCTTCCACTGGCCCCACGTAATAGTTATGGAGGGCAGGAGCCGCAGCCTGCTTCCAGAAAGAGCTCCCACGATAGCCTCTCCCAGGACCTGGAACCAGTAGGACCCGGTCTCGTGATCGTACATGACGAGGTCGGACTCATATAAGGCGCTGGTATTGCCAAAAAGAAGCACTCGTCCGTCGAGCTCTCGACTGTATACGACGCCGCTCACGCAGAGTGGACAGTAGGATATCAGTATGGGCTCGCCGTCGATGACATCATTAACTATTTCATGAAGGTTGAGCATCTTGACGGGATAGGCATAGGCGTCGCCGCTCCGTTCGGAGACGTAACCGATCACGAGGTCGTCTTCACCAGACCACTTGCCTCCCTCGATCCCTTCATATTTAGGCTCGTATATGGGTCTTATGTGATCGCGTAGATTCTCTATGGCCTCGTCGTCGGCCTCGGACAGTCGGAGAAATCCACGTCCGAAGGTATCAAACAGGACATCTTCCAGATCGACGATGGCGATTGACGTGTCCACCCTGGGGGGAGGTTCCCTGGGTGTCCTCAACGTCAGGTCTATCCTTGCAGGCCGGCTTTCGGACTTAGAGACTGTCTTGACGCCACCTGGAGCAGCCGCAGGCGTGAGTGGGGCGACATCCGATGAGGCGGGCAATACCGTCGAGGACCGTTCACTGGAGGAGTCGAGGTCCGCCGGGCTCACGACCGCCGTTGGGCTCAATGCGTCTCCATCCTGAGGCCCCGCCGTCCCTTGAGCGCATGCGAGCGCGATGAACATCAACCCCAGTCCTGCTAGCCCGCGGACCGAGATGGACCGGCGCCGGAGAAAGAACATCCCGTGTATCAACTATCTCGCCGCTCAACGAAGGATTTGCCCTGGCAACATTCAATAAGATGTTGACACAAGGGAATTAGGTGTAGGCTCCGCATGCGGTCGTTGCATTGATCAGCAGGTGAGTTCCGCTTACGACATCGTAGAGTGGAATGCACTTTCCGCACCTGCAGGCGGTTTAGCGGATGGCAAGCGGCGAATCCGGCCATCCTCCACTAAAATCATGACGTTACTATTTCCAAAACCTCGAGAAAAACGTCACTTCCGGATTCGGCAAGGGCGCTTACACCTGTGCGTCCTGTGATTCCGTCGGGCTGCGTAGATCTCCAGGCTACCACGGGGCTTCAGGCATACCTTCGGTGGCATTAGGCAGATGCAGTTCGCCTTCCAGAGCCCTTGTCCATCTTCATTACTGACAATCCATTTTTTTCAGCCAATGCAAGTTAAAGGCCCGTTAGGACAAAAGGACTTGAAGAAATCTCGAAGGTCTGTCAGGATATCTCCATGAGAATAGGCGAATTTGAAATACCGGAACCCGTACCTGAGATGAAGAATACGTGCGCGATCGCCATGCTGCGCCCATGGGTGGATGTCGGCAGGGTCGGCACGCTGGTGCTGAATAGCCTTGAGCGCCACATGAACGCCAAGGAGATGGGAAGGCTCGCCAGGCCGGGGGCCTACTTCGACTTCACCCGATACCGGCCACGGATGCGCGTCATCGACGGGCGTCGCCTCACCGTCACTCCCAACACCATCGTGCACTACGCCCACGACGGAGACACGGATAGGGACTACATGTTCCTTCACATCCGGGAGCCCCACAACAACGGTGAGGAATATACGGACGCAATCGTGGAGCTCTTGAAGCACTTCGACGTAACGGAGTATTGCCGCATTGGCGGAATGTACGACTCGGTGCCTCACACTAGGCCTATCCTGATCACGGGAAATCTGAACCCCGAGCAGGAGGCGAGCGCGGAAGGCCTGGTCTCGCCGAGGCGGAGCACTTATCAGGGTCCGACCAGCATAGTCAACCTGATTAACGACTCCATGTCGGAGCTGGAGACCTCTTCGACTAGCCTTATGGCCCACCTGCCGCAGTACGTTCAGCTGGATGAGGACCACATGGGCGCCGCCAGGCTAATGCAGGTCCTCTGTTCCATCTACGGATTCCCCCCCAGGATCGCAGACACGGGACGAGGAGAGCAGCAGTACAAGGACATTAGCCGAGCCGTTGAGAACAATCCCGAGGTCAAGGCGCTCATACAGCAGCTCGAGGCTTACTACGACCGGACTCACGCGTCTACCGGACCCGTGCCCGAGGATGAAGAGGGATCCTCACTTTCGCCAAACGTAGAGCAGTTCCTACGCGAGGTCGGCGAGCAGCTCGAAGGGCCGTCCGCCGACGAGGATGACGACGATCTGGACTACGACGAGTAGCAAGCGCCCGCTAACGAATCAGAGACAGCGCTCGGTCTCCTCGCGAATGAAGTCCCGGATCTCCCCTGGCAGGTCTCCGGCGTCCCCCGCGACCGCATTCTCAGCGATGCGCTCCGGCCGAGTCGTGGCCGGAATCGCCGATGTTACGGCGGGATTGCTGACCACCCAGGCCAGCAATGCCTGTGCCCACGTCTTGATGCCGAATTCCAAGAGCGGTGAATGGTCCGGCTGCGTCCGGAGACCACCGACGTAGCGTCCCTTCTGCAGCGGCTCCATCACAAGCACCCCGATGCCCATGTCGGCGGCCAGGGGCAGCACTTTCTCCTCAACGGCGCGATTTACCACGTTGTAGGGAATCTGTATGCAGTCCACCCCGCCAGTCCGCATGATGTCCATCATCTCCGGATAGGCGCCGGCGGAGTTGTGAGTGAGACCTACCAGGCCGATCTTTTCTTCGTCCTTGAGCCTCTCCAGTGTCGGAAGCTGCACACGCCAGTCCAGCAGGTTATGTACCTGCACCACATCCATGCGATCGGTCTTCATCAGCTCGAATGACCTGGCGATCTGGGCCTCGCCCTCGGCCTCGCCTCTCGTCCACACCTTGGTTGCCAGCACGAACTTGTCCCGACTGCTCTCCGTGGTCACGCCGATCACCGCCTCCGACTTGCCGTACATGGGCGAAGAATCGATGAGGGTAACGCCGTGGGCGACGCATTCGCCGATGATATCTCTGCGAACGGCCAGGTCGCGGTCCGAGGTCACGTCAAAGGTCAGCCAGGTCCCCATGCCTATGATGGAGACATCCAACTCTCCGCCTAACCTGCGGTATTCCAATGGGCCTCCGTCTCCGGAAAAGATGGCCGGCTATGGGTGAAGCATATCACCTGGACGGCGCCTTCATCTCGATCTCGATGAAGACGATCTCCTGGTCGCTCATGTTCACTACGTTGTGCTCGGCGCCAGCCTCTCGATAGTAGGGTGACCCCGCGACGATACTGTTGTCGACGTCTCCGTCGGCGCTTCTGATTACCAGCGTGCCGGTGGTCATCGGCACCACGACATATTTGAACTCGTGGCGATGGTGTCCCGTCGCGGTGCCCGGCGCAAACCGCCACTCGGTCACGCGGACGTCTTCATTGTCCACCATCACGGACGCCAGAGCGGGTACTTCAGGCATCAAAGCGCCTCACCGTTTCTGTTGTAGGGCCCGTTAGCCGATACTAGACGGCTACTCCGCCGGTCCAGACCTTGCCGCCGGCACCGCAGGCCCCCCTGTCGACGACCTGGCTGCAGGAGCTGGCCTCCATAATCTCCACGCGTCCTACATGAATGAACGGCGTCATGAACTCCTGCACCACCTCCATGCTAGGCGCTTCGAGAATCATGTAGAAGGTGTGGTCGTCGAGGACTGCGTCTCCGATTATGTTAATCCCGGCCTGCGACGCGTTTTCATCAGACAGGTGCTGCAGAAGCATCGGCCCCATCCGGGCATCGCCCGCCGGGCACGTCTGGTCATTGTGCAGATGCTTGGTCACGAACAGTGTCATGGGTCTCCCTCTTCTTCCATTCCGGTAAACTGTGTAACCTGGGTACTTTAGCATATCGGATTCATGAAGGGGAGTTTCAGAAATGACGCAACGGGATTTTGTGGGGTATGGCCTCAATCCGCCGAAAGTAGTGTGGCCGGACGGGGCCAGGATTGCGATATCAGTGGTCGTAAACTACGAGGAGGGCTCGGAGTACTCGCTGCTCGACGGCGACTCGCACCGCGAGACCAACAGCGAGGTGCCGTCGCCGCTGCCGCTAGACGAACGAGACCTGGCAAACGAGTCGTTCTTCGAATACGGCAGCCGGGTCGGCGTCTGGCGGGTCATGAACATCCTGGACGAGTTCGACGTCAAGGGCACGTTCTTCTGCTGCGCCCTGGCCCTGGAGCGCAACCCGGACGTCGGCCCCGAAATCGTGCGGCGCGGCCACGAGGTGTTCGGCCACGGCTACCGCTGGGAGGAGTACTACAATATGGACCGCGAGGCCGAGCGCGAGGCCATACGCAAGACCGTCGAGTCCTTGCAACGCACGACGGGCGAGCGGCCCCTTGGCTGGTACACGCGATACGGGCCGAGCCTGAACACGCGAGAGCTGGTCGTCGAGGAGGGCGGCTTCTTGTACGACAGCTGCTCATACGCCGACGACCTGCCTTATTACGTCCAGGTAAACGGCAAGAAGTGGCTTGTCGTCCCGTATTCGCTGGAGGTCAACGACACGAAGTTCTGGCGCGGCGGCATGTCCAGCCCCAGCGACTTCTACGAGACCCTCAAGAACACCTTCGACCAGCTCTACTACGAGGGCGCGACGCATCCCAAGATGATGAACATAGGCCTGCATTGTCGGATCGTAGGCAGGCCGTCGAGAGCAATAGCGCTGCGAAACTTCCTGGAGTACGCACGGGGCTTTCGGGACGTCTGGTTCGCCAAGCGCATCGACATCGCCCGCTGGTGGCTGGAAAAGTACACGTAGCGGGGGTTGACCCCCTGTGGTCCCCCTTCGCAAGGGGGACGGCGTGGCCGTTGGCGAACTCAAACCACAGACTCACGCCTAAATTACTAATACGACACAGCGGCAAGTTGGCGCACGATCGGCTCTCCCCTTGACAAGGGGAGACTGAGAGGGGTTGTCGCAGCTCCCAAAATCACCCGGATTTTCGCGCCACCATGATGCTTCCACCCTCTGGAAAAGGCAGGCGCTGAATATTTTCGAATCCCGCCTCCTCCAGCCATCGCCTGCGATCACTCTCGGTCTTCGGGCCTCCCTCATCGAAGGCGTTGACAAAGTACAGACTGCTCAGGGCTATTTCAGGCGGAGACGTCTTGTAGTCGTCTACGGTGCCTGTGTCCGAAATGTAAATGTCTCCACCGGGCTCCATGACGGCACCGACGTTCATCAGGGCGCGTCGGGCATCCGCCACCGAGATGACCGGCAGAAAGGCGCCGACGACGGCGACGTCATAGGAACCCTCAAGCGGCCCAGCAATTACGTCAGCCGAGACGATCTTCACACGGCCTCCGGCGTCTGCCGCATCCACATACCTCTGCGTGGTAGGCGTGACCGATGGCAGGTCCACGACCGTAGCGCTGAGATTAGGATAGGCCGCTGTCAGCGCGATAGCTAGACCGCCCGTCCCACCTGCGACGTCCAGTAGCCGTCGTCGGTCCGAAAAGTCGAAGCGCGCGGCCAGGCTTCGACCCCTGGCCTGGGTTGCATCGAAGAACATCTGATAGTGGGCATTCAGCTCTTCCTCGTTGGCGTTCACATAGTCCATCTTGGCCTTGGCTGTGCCTTCCCGAATGGAGTCGGCCGTCCTGAGTATTGCGGTCCAGCGCTCCGAGGCCGTATTCTCGTATCCATCACCTAGATAGCCGGGGAGTCCCCTGACGAGGAAGCTGTCGGCCTCCGCCGAGTTGGAGAATTTTTCACTCTCCAACTGTAAAAGCCCTGTCGGGACCAGAGCGCACAGAAGCACCTCGAGCTTTCCTGCGTGGACTGCCAGATTTACGGCGATCTGCTGGGCCGTCATGGCTCCATCCTTAAGTGCTGTGAACACTCCCAACTGAACGCCCGCAAGCAGCGCATAGGAAGGGTTAACAGCGCCCCGGAGCCGATTGATCGTTTCGGGTGTCGGTGATTGCGATGTCATGGTCTGCCTCCATTGCATGGAGCTCTGTTCCTCATGCTCGTTTTCGGGCTGTGATTACGCTTTCTCCGTTGGGAAGCATGTCGCGGGCTATGTTCTCGAAACCCGCATCGGTTAGCCACTCCCTGTGTTCCCTCTCCGTAAATGCCTGGCCTTCGTCCCATCGGTTGAGGGCGGACAGGCCAAACCGCACGGCGGCCACCGGCGAGGCCATGGAATCGTCCAGGATGCCGGCGCCCCATATATAGATCGCGCCGCCCGGCTCTATTACCTTACTGATGGTATTAATGGCCCGCGGCGCATCGTCCGCCCTGAGCACCTGGATGAAGGAGC
>JADFKI010000334.1 GCA_022565015.1 Chloroflexota bacterium | reverse complement strand
CCGTCGACCTGACTGACATCGCTGACCCGTATGTAGGCTGCAACCTGCATGAGGCTACTCGTCCTGTGCCATGTGCTCAGTTGATTGCCTGGTTGCCACCCTGATAGCGATTTCCGCGAGGGTATCGAGGAAGCTATCGACGGCGATTTGGTCAAGTTCATCTAATTCACTCCCACCACTGTCTTGTGTGGCGGGCCAGTGTATACGATGGGGTATACCCGTCAACCCGTTCTCTGAGGAGAACTCCTCGCCCGACGGCACGTGCTGTATGTGCTCGACGTCGCTCATGAGATCTAGGAAGTTTCAGCGTCTAGGAGCCGTTTTAGAGTCGCATAGCCTATATTCAACTCCATTGCGGCCTTGCGCCTGGATATATCACCGGTCCTAAGGCGCTCCAATATAGCTCCAAAACGATTATTGAAGCCTCGCCTATCCGTTACTTTGGGACGGCCTATTCTCTTACCCTGACGGCGCGCCCTGTCCATTCCCGCCTTCACGCGTTCGCGTATCAGCTCAAGCTCAAACTCGGCCAGTGCGGCCAGGAGATTCAAGAGCAGCCTTCCAATAGCTGTGGACGTATCGAACTGCTCCCTCGAACTCTTGAAGCTGACGCCAACCAGCTCCCAGGCGCTCAGGGTATCGTGCATGTGCTTAACGCTTCGGAAGCCTCTATCCAGCTTGAAGACCAGGACCATTTTGAACCTTCGCTTCGCCGCATCATCGAGAAGTCTTCGCCACTCGGTACGGTGGGCCAGGTCATTGGCAGAGGCGTAATCGACGTACTCGTCATAGACCTCCAGACCCTGGGCGATGCAGAAGTCCCTCAGCGGCATGAGCTGAGTCTCAGGGTCCTGGTTCTTATCGGAGGTGGATACTCGGGCGTAAATCGCGACCTTCATCCAATAGACTCCGCGTTTCGGATAACCTCGGTGACGTACTCCTTGTCGGCTATGAATCCCCGGAAGTGCCTGCCGTCCACGGGACAGATCAGTAGCAGGAAGGGCTTACCGGATTTACGGCCGTGGGCGATGCGAAGATCCAACGGGCCGTGACAGACGAGACAGGAGATAGCGGCGCTAGCGGTCACGGGCTGTCCTCCCGTTCCAGGTATGACTTACACAGCAAGTAGATGGCGGTGCCCCGGACATTGGGAGAATCACCCTGCTGTTCTCTCGCCTCGGGCAGAACGCGGCTCAAAGCCTCTTCGACTACCTCGAGCTGAGAGTCGGTCAGCTGGACCTGGAGATGTCTCAGGCGCGCCTTCTGGGCGGACTGCCATGCAACGAGGTGATCTGCCATGTCCTGCTGTCCCAACGAGGTCAACGCGCTCAAGCTGTCTGCCGACTCGGGCAGTATCGACAAGAGCTGATCCTGGGGCAGTTCACGAAGCACGTCTCGTAGAAGCTCAGCTCGGAGGCCCAGGTCGTCGTCGCCTTGTATATGATTGAGAGCCTGGGAGAGCAGCCGGGCCTCCGCGTCGTTAACATCAACTAGGACACAAGGGACGTGGGAATGGCCCAACTCCGCCAACACCCCCAGGCGCTGATTACCCGACAGCACCTCGTAGAGACCTTCAGGCAGAAGACGGACGACAAGGATACCAACCAGGCCGAACCTCGTAATGCTCTCCCTGAGCCTGGTGACCATGGCGTCGTCCATGATGTTGGAGTTCCACTGCGCTCCCGTAAGCCGTGTTATGGGCAGTTCAACGATATTCATTACTAACCGCCTTTCTTCGGATATGGCAGGTCCGGGACATTGAGGTGCCTCCGATACGAGTTATCCAGGAAGTAAATGTATCGGTGCTTTCGAGCCTGGGGCAGTGTCTTGATGTCGACGCCGTTACGGCGGAAGTGCTTGACCGAATGGCTGCCGTAGGCGTGGCTGAGGCTGCGTGAGTGACGGACTTTACCATCTCCGATGTCATATAGGGGAGTGGCCTGAGACAGGCCCGTGTAGACCCATCCGGCGGCCTGATAGATGGTCCCTAGATGTCCGACCGAAGGGTCGGCATAGCTGAGTAAGAATTTTAGAGACGTATTGCGTCTAAGCGCCCTCGACACGACGCCGATGACCCTGCTCTCGCTGTTCGTGGGCAGATCATCAGATAGCCAGAGCCTTGTCAGAACTGCACAGTCGTCGGGTCGGGCACCCCCTACGAGACGATAGGCCTGCGACGGACCGCAGCCGATGGTCAAAGCGCCCATGAGCCTCGAGTCTAAGAAGACACCGAATGCCAATTGAGTGCCTCCGGGAAGCGAGTGCAAATAGTGATTGGGAACGATCAATGACTTTGCCATCCGAATTTCGACTGGAGCTACTCGAAGGCTGTGGAGCGCCGCTCTCGAGTTTGTACCGGAACTGTCCTTCTTGGCGTAGGTCGTGCCAACGGTTACACCGACCGGGTTCATTGAAACCACTCGAAGGTCGTGGAGCGCCGCCCTCGGACTCGAACCGGGCCCTGCCTCCTGGGCGGAGACCGTGCCTGCCCCTACACTAACGGCGCTCATGTCTGGTCATCGTTAGCGCCTGTGATTATCGCCCCCGTCTTCTTGGCCTTGTGAATAAGCCGGAAGGCTTCATTAGACAGGAAATCTTCCTCCTTCCCGAATAGATGCCAAAGCTCCTGAACGCTGTACGGGACGAAGCCAGGTGGTATATGCGCTAAGTACTTTTCGTCGCCATAGAAAGCGATGAAGTCCTCTACGACGTCGGACCAGAACAAGGCGTAACCCGAAGACATAACGCTATATTCGACCTCAAGCAACTCCTTGCTACTCGCTTCGTCTCGCGACGCATGCTTCCGGAAGAACGAGCTATGGCACCGCTCCTTGTTAATGAGCTCCTCGCCAGCGATATCTTCGACTGCATCAACGCATTTTCCATTCAACTTCTTCAGTTTGAATTTCATGTTCCTTTCTCTTTCTTACCCTTTAATGAAACTATCTGATACACAGCAGTCGTCTATGCCGCGACACCCGTGTGCGCTAGCGTTGCAAAGCTATAGCAATGCTGCATCACAATAATGGACCCTTCGGAAAATGCGTTGCAGCGTTTCATCAGGTATGCAACGCAGTGGGATGCCTGTATCTTGGGTCGCAGCGGAGCTGTGCAGCATTGCAATCTAGGCCTAGCGAGGCATCAGACATCTGCGTTAACCGCCTCCGCTTCCAGAACCAGTTGCTCTCCGGTCAAAGGGTCCACGACTTTAAAATTCTTTGCCATCTCGGGAAGCGCCTCGGCCAACTCGTCGACAGGTGGAAGAAGAGACAGGTCCGG
>JADFKI010000084.1 GCA_022565015.1 Chloroflexota bacterium | reverse complement strand
CCAAAGCCGGCACGACGCAGGAGGTGAGCGATAAGGGCCTTGTCCGTCTTGGTTGTGGTCATGGCTAACGCCTCAAATTCTCATATGGCCTGATAAGCAATAAGCGTCCGCGTCTTCTAAACGAACGCCAACTGCTCGAACTGGCCCCCTACGACAGGCACGGGGTCCAGCCCCAACCAGTGTTCCACGATGGAGCCGTAGACACCGCGGAAATCGATGTTGAACTGGAGGTCGCCCTCGATGAGATCGGCTGCCCTCAGGGACGGAAACTCGCTGTACGTGCCGCCTTTTACTCCGTCCCCGATGGCGAAGGCCACGCCGCCCGCACCGTGATCGGTCCCGGAGCCGTTGTCTTTCACCCGTCGCCCGAACTCCGTGAATGCGAATATCAAGACGTTATCGGCCACCTCATGTTCACGAAGGTCATCGTAGAAATCGGAAATCGCCTGTGACAGCTCATTCAAAAGGTGGGGATGGAATGCCGCCTGGTTGGCGTGGGTATCGTAACCGCCGTGCATCGTGTAAAAGACCTTAGTGCCCAGCCCCGCTACCAACACCTTGGCTATCCCCTGCAGATTTCGACCTATCGACGAATCGGCGTACTCGACGTCGGACACGTACTTCGCGGGCGCCGTCTTCAAGATGTCCGCACCTTTGAGTGCATCGAGGCCGGTCTGCCCTATGTAGTCCATGACGGGTCCGGTGCCGATCATGGGGCCATACATTTTGGTGAACAGGTCCAGCGCCTCTGAGCGGTCCGGCTCGCCCTGAATTCCCGTCAGGATTCCGTAAGACTCCAGCATCGCCACGGAGGCCACGGGTACGCCGGTCAATGCCATCGCACGAGGAAGGCCGCGACCGAAATTTACGCCGGTAAGTACATTCTCGTGATTCGGGTCAATATCGCGAATAACCCTGCCCAGCCAGCCCTGGTCGCCGATCTTATCCGGCTCGCACGTGTGCCATATGTCCATGGAGCGAAAATGAGAGCGATTCGGATTGGGGTAGCCGATTCCGTTAATTACGGCGACCTTGCCCTGGTCGTACATCTCTTTCAGCGGCGCCAGCGCAGGGTTGAAGCCGAATTCATCGTTGATCGGCAGCACCTGTTCCGCGGGTACGCTCAGGTTGGCACGGTTGTCGTAATACGCAGAGTTGGCGTAGGGAACAATTGTGTTCACGTAGTCGTTGCCGCCGGTAAGCTGAATAACAACGAGGATAGGGTCTCTAGTCTCAGTTGTCATAATAGGCTCCTAGGTTGAGTGAATCACTAATAGTTCAGTTCATTCACCACATTTTAATATTGATCAACTTATTTGACCAGAGCCTCCTCATTCTGGAACGCAGAGGGACGTTGCCGGGGTTTTGGCTCTGCAAGCCAGGTCTGTGGGGCCGTCATGACGCAGTCTTGCCACGGCATATACCGGCGGCCTTTTTGATGCGGCAGTCTATTAACGCATTTTCAGGTACCAGTCGGGAAGCGTATTTTCGATGCCGTCCCATGTCCGGTTACATCTGCATGCGGAGTGTTCGGCAATGGAGCCGACCGCACCGGACACGATTGTTTGCAGCTCCTCCAATGTGATCATCTTCCAGTCCTTTGAGTCCTCCACCCCCGCCATATCCGAAATCCAGCAGAGTCCTGCAAAGCAGATCTCGAGCTCGCGATAGTAGACGACCTCAGGGTAGATGGTAGTACAGACGATATCTGCTCCCCAACGTCGAAAGGCCTCGATTTCCGCCGGAGTCTCGTTGTGAGGACCCTGTACGCAGATGTTGACTGCCTGGCTGTGAACGGGCCTGTGACCACCTTTAGCTGCCGACACCAGCGCCTGGCGAATCTCGGGACAGAAAGGGTCGATCATGTTTGCCCTTGGCCAGAGGGGCTCGCCGGCGAAAATCGTGGTCGGCTCCCTCTCGCACATCCCGATGTAATCGTGGTATACGACCAGGTCGCCTACCTGCAAATTTGGGTTCACGGCCCCGAATCCGTTCAGGGTAATGGCGCGTGTCACGCCGAGGGCCTTGAATGCCAGGGCATGCGCGGCGTGATTGGCGACGTTGGATGCGATATTGTCTTCCCATCCAAACCTTCTCACGTACGCTGCGGCCTGACCGCTGACCTCTCCCAGTGCTACGGACACCTCTCCGTATCTCGTGGTGACTACGGTTCGCTCATTCAGCGAGTCCAAGATACCCTCGTATTTGGAAGCCCCTAGTATTCCGATCATTTTTCTCCTCCAATCGCCACACTGGATTTAGTTCCTGCCATGGGCAGTAGGATTTTCCATTTCAATTGCTTGACAGGCGACCTGAAGCAATCTCAGAATAGCAATTCAGGAATCAAAAATACATGAATGCTGAAAGCCCGTCAACGGCTATATCTTCAGGTACGTTCACTTGACAGAAGACACCCGATAATGTATATTTCCAACCCAAATAATCGCTGTATCTTAGCGATATTTTCGCGCTTACATTGCGTCCGCTTTTGGACGCACAACCGGGTTTTTCAAAATTCGGGACTAGGCGTCGATTTTGGGAGAGATGGACTCCAGCACTTTAGGAGGAAAGCAAATGAAGTTGTGGAGAATGTTTAGGCGAAGGGGGATGTTGGCGCTGTTCGTTGGCGCTACCTCGTTGGCGATAGTAGCCGTCGCCTGTAGCAGTAGCGAACCAGCGGCCCCCGCTGCACCCGCGCCGGCCGCACCCGCACCTGCCGCACCCGTGCCTGCTGCGCCAACCGAGCAAGTGATGGGGGCAGGCCAAACACTTACCATTCTGATAACCAACCTTGGCAACGGACGATTCGACACATGGCTGTCCGATGGCGAGGACCTGAAGTTCCTCCGCATTCTCAATGCGCCCCTGGTGGGTGGCGAGGGCGGCAGCAGCATCATCCCCGGCACCGTCAAGGCCTGGGAGATGTCTCCTGACGGCAAGAGCTGGACCTTCACCGTCCAGGACGATTTTGTCAGCTTCCATAACGGCGACAAGCTGACGGTCGATGACGTGCAGTGGAGCGTCGACAAGATGATAGGCAACCTGGCCCTAGAGCTTGAGGCATCGACCTTCTACGAGCCTCGCAACTCGGCGGAAGCCAAGAAGTTCAACAGTGTTGAACTTGGCCCTGGCTCGGACCAGTTCACGACCAGCGGCAAGGACCCCAGGCCTGACCTGCCCTTCTGGCTTTCCGAGAACGCCCAGGGGCCGCAGGGTCTTGTTCAGCCCAAGGCGTACACGCTGTCGCAGGTACGGTCCGGCGACACCGGATACGAGGGATACGAGCGAGCGCCCATTGGCGCGGGCCCCATGATGATCACGGACTGGGTACTTGAGCAGAAGTATTCGTTCGAGCGCTTCACCGATTACTGGTGGCACCCCGGCAATGGATTTGCCGAGGACCGCAGGGTGAATTTCGAGTTCCTGACCATGGAAGTGGTTCCTGAGGACGCCACCCGTGTGGCGGCCCTTCGATCCGGAACGGCCAGCCTGATCGAGGCGAGCGTTCTCATGACCGAGGGCATCGAGAGCGCCGGCGGCGAAATCGTCTGGCAGGATGAGTCTGCTTACAACTGGATTCTCATGGTTGACTGCTGGGAGAGCAGCATGTGGTGCTACGACGCCGGCGTACGCCGGGCCGTCGAGATGGCAGTCGACAAGAGGACCATCGTCAAAGAGCTATACGGACGTGGCGCTACGGTCAAGGGCTGGTCCTACGTGACGCCCAACGCCATGGGTTACAGCCCGGCTCTGGACCCGCTTCCCTTTGACGTCGCAGGCGCCAAGGCTCTGTTGGCCAAGGCCGGCATCGTTGACGGCAAGATGGCGAACGGAAAGCAGGTCAAATTCCAGATCCACACCTGGGATGCCGGCGACACGCCGCTGCTTCCCGAGCTTTCGCAGCTAATGGCGGACGCCTGGAACCAAAATCTAGGCTTCGACGTCGAGGTCATCGTCGGTGACGCCAGCGCTGTTCGACAGAAGTGGAACAACAGGCAGTTGCCCGCGAGCGTCCTGGTGAGAACCAACGAAGCACGCTTCGACGGCACCAGCATAACCACGGGCGGCTACAACAACCCGGACATCGCCTGGAGATCCGTCAAGGACCCGGAGTTGGAGCCGTGGATGACCAACACGACCATACCCGTTCGTAAGGCATTGAATGATCTCGGGCCGACGCGTAACGCATCCTTCCAAGAGGTGTATAAGATACTGAAGGATGACGCGCAGCAGTGGAGCGCCTTCTACACCAACCTGCCGTGGGGCGTAGGCTCCGATATCAAGCCCGGCTCCTACAAGCCGTGGACTTTGGTGCCTTACGTGACAGCCATCTGGACGGCCGAACCGGCCAACTAGAGTCTTCGGCGGCCACCAAGGGCGTGACCCGATAGCAAAGGGGGAGAGGGTTTGACTCCTCTCCCCCATTTACTTAGAGTGGATGGACAATGCAGGGATACATTCTCAGAAGAATCGGCGAAGGCTTCGTCACGCTTATTGTCTTGAGCTTCGTCATTTTCGGCAGCGTACAGCTTACCGGCGACCCCGCTCGCTTTCTGTTGCCTATTACCGAAGCGGCCGATGAGAAGGTGTACCAGGCCCAACGTGAAGCTATGGGCCTCAACGACCCCTTCATTGTTCAGTACTGGAACTTCGCAAGAAAGGCAATATATTTAGATTTCGGAGACTCTTTCACCACCAGACGGCCAGTGAAAGAGATTCTCCTGGAGAGGTTGCCCGCGACTGTCCATCTGGCGTTATTCGGCATGGTTATGGCAGTTGTTATAGGCGTGCCCTTGGGAATATTATCGGCAGTAAAGCGAGACAGCATATTTGATAAGATCACCAAAGGAGTGGCCATATTTGGCATGTCGGCCCCACAGTTTTGGATAGCCATCATGCTGATTATTCTGTTGGGGGGCCGACTGGGATGGCTGCCCGTGTTTGGCCGCGGCGACATAGAAGGTTGGTTCCCCACCTTTTCTCAGATGCCCGACATGATTCTACATCTGCTGCTTCCGTCCTTCGTGCTGGCGCTGGCCATCATCGCCGCCCTGATGCGCCTGGGCCGCTCCGCCATGCTGGAGGTCCTGGACACCGACTACGTGAAGTTCGCTCAGGTGAAGGGCCTGCACGACCGTGTAGTGATCTGGAAGCACGCAACCCGCAACGCACTTATTCCTATCCTCACCTTCGGCGGCATCGCGCTGGCCGGATTGCTCAACGGTTCCGTAATCGTGGAGTTTATCTTCGCCTGGCCGGGTGTAGGCCTGATGCTGCTGGAGGGTATTCTCTCCAACAACTTCCCGCAGGTGGAGGGCGCCATTATGGTCTCCGGCGTGGCCTACATATTCACTGCCATGATGGTCGATATACTGTACGGCTACGCCGATCCGCGGGTGCGAATAAATTGACAAGGGGAGATATCTGCTTTGGCCACTGCTGAAACCGTCCTGGCGCAGCCCAGTGGTGTTTCGTCAACCTGGAGAAGGATCGCCGACCTGCGATTGCCCTGGTTTCCCGTCACGGTCTTGTCGGTCATCGTCTTCCTTGCTATTTTCGCGCCGTTGCTTGCCCCCAAGGACCCGAAAGAAAATAACATCGTTGAGCGGCTGAATCCGCCGTTCCAGACGTCGGAAAATATCCTGGGCACCGACGGCCTGGGCAAAGACGTGCTAAGCCGACTGATCTTCGGCTCCCGGACAATCATGAAGATCACCGTGCCTACCATGGTCGTTGCCATTTTACTGGGAACGACAGTCGGATTGGTCGCGGGCTACGCCGGTCGTTGGGTCGACTCCGTCCTCATGCGCGTAACTGACGCGGTGATGGGCTTCCCGTCGATCCTGGTGGCCTTGCTGATCGTGAGCCTTGTAGGCACGGGACTCATGCCCGTCCTGATCGCCGTAACCGCGACGACATGGGCCAGGTTCGCTCGCATGATTCGCGGCGAGGTGCTGGCCAATCGGGATCGAGACTTCGTGACCCTTGCCAGAATCTCCGGCGTTTCTCCCGTCATGATCATATGGCGTCACCTGTTCCCGAACGTCGTCAACACACTCATGGTCATCACCAGCATCACGGTCGGTCAGGTGATACTTCTGGTGGCGTCACTCAGCTTCCTGGGACTGGGTCTCAAGGTGGGAGAACCGGCTTGGGGCGTCATGGTCGCCGAAGGAAAGGACTACATTTCCGGCAACGGCTGGTGGCTCTCCCTGTTCCCAGGCATCATTATTACCGTCGTCGTCATGGCCTTCAACCTGTTTGGCGACTGGATGCGCGACTACCTGGACCCCAAGCTCAGGAGGTCTCGGTAGATGAGATTTGCAGAGGAGTGACCTTCATTTGAATTCCTCGATATTAAAGATCGAAGATCTTAAGACTCATTTCTTTACCCGCACCGGCGTCGTCAAGGCGGTCGACGGAATCAGCTTTGAGATAAAAGAGGGTGAGACGCTCGGCCTCGTAGGGGAATCGGGATCGGGAAAGAGCATGACCGCCTGGTCGATATTAGGTCTCGTTCCCAAGCCGGCGGGTCGAATCGTCGGCGGCCGCATTCTCTTCAAGGGCGAGAACCTGCTGGATAAGGACGAGTCGGAGATGCGGGAGATTAGGGGTAAAGGCATCTGCATGGTGATGCAAGACCCGCTAACCTCCCTGAATCCCGTCTTTAACGTGGGCAACCAGATATTGGAATCCCTCAACATGGATTCTAATGACTCGAAGGAGAGCCTTCGAAAGAGGGCGATATCGCTCCTGGCCAGCGTTCGTATTCCTGCTCCCGACACCCGCTTATCGGCCTATCCACACGAGATGAGCGGAGGCATGCGCCAGCGCGTCGTGGGAGCCATCGCGATTTCGAGGTCGCCGAGCATACTGATCGCGGACGAGCCAACGACGTCCTTGGACGCGACCATCCAGCTGCAATACCTGCGTCTGCTCAAGGAGATTCAGGCCGAGACCGGAGCGGCCATACTTTTCATCACGCACGATTTCGGGGTCGTCGCAAGGATGTGTGACCGGGTAGCGGTGATGTATGCCGGTAGGATCGTCGAGCAGGCCGATGTCCTCGAGCTCTTCGATAATCCGAAGCACCCATACACCAAGGCCTTGTTAAATTCGGTGCCGGACCTCGACGAGGACCTTGAGTTCTTGCCTTCGATTGAAGGCCAGCCGCCGATGTTGGACGACCTGCCGCAGGGCTGTGCGTTCGCACCAAGATGCCCTCAGGTCATGGATAAGTGCCTCGAACAGTACCCCATCGAGTTTGTCGTCGGGCAGGGTCACGTATCTAATTGCTGGAGACATGATGGCGCAGACTCAGACTAACGAATCTACCAGCCGAAACGGCGACGCTGAGGACCTTATCAGAGTCGAGGGGCTGAAGAAGCACTACCCGGTCACAAAGGGTCTGGTATGGCAAAGAACCGTGGGTATGGTCAAGGCTGTGGACGGGGTAAGCTTCGCCATTCCCGAAGGTCAGACCTACAGTCTTGTCGGCGAGTCGGGATGCGGAAAGACGACTACCTCCCGCCAGCTGCTCATGGTCGAACGACCTACGGAAGGCCGGATCATGTTTCGGGGCAGGCAGATGAGCGAGTTTACCAAGGATGAGAAGAAGGAGTTTCACGCCTCCGTACAGGCGGTCTTTCAAGACCCCTGGAGCTCTCTGAACCCCAGAATGCGTGTAGACGCGATAGTCTCGGAGCCTCTGATCACGCATCAAAACCATACGAAGCAGGAGGTGAAGACGCAGGTCAACGAGCTATTGGAGGTGGTGGGCCTACACGCTATTCACGCCGACCGGTATCCACACGAGTTCAGCGGAGGCCAGCGGCAACGGATAGCGATCGCGAGAGCTCTATCGACGCGGCCCAAGCTTATTGTGTTGGACGAACCCGTCTCCGCGCTCGATGTCTCGATCAGGGCTCAGATTTTGAACCTGCTAAAGGAGCTTCAACAGACCTACGATCTTAGCTACTTGTTGATCGCGCACAACCTCGCCACCGTCCGATACATGAGTCACAAGGTCGGAGTAATGTATCTGGGAAAGATTATTGAGGAGGCGGGGCCTGTGGAACTCTTCACAAATCCCCTGCACCCCTACACGAAGGCGCTCATATCGGCCTCGCTGCCCGCCCATCCACGTCGGCAACGTGAGGAGATCGTGTTGACCGGAGAGGTGCCTTCGCCGCTGAACCCACCGTCCGGATGCTCATTCCACCCTAGATGTCCCGTTGCCTTTGAGCCCTGCCCTGATGATATGCCGGAGTGGAAGGAAGTCGAGCCGGGCCACATGGTCTCCTGCCATCTCTACTAGCACCGGTATTTCCGCCACCCGATAACTGCATTTTGTCCAATTGACGAAGGTCCGCTGAAGGTCACTGCATACTAAGAGCCTCCTCACGGCGGGTGGGGCCGATGCCTGCTGTCATGGGTCCCCCGGTCCAAGGTCATTGCCTGTCCTGACGTTGTTTTGGGCAGCGGCAAACAAGAATTTACCCTGAGAATAGATCGACTGCCGCGACATCAGCTTGCAGCTGAGTTCTGCGAATGAACGCCCCGTCAAAGGACCTCGCCGGTTATTGGGTCTGCCGTCCTCGACGGTCTCTTCTTGTAACCCATGAGCCGTCTTCAAGATAGGCTGAATCCGCCCGGCTAACCTTGCCCTCATGGAGGGCCGAGCGTCGCCGGATATATCTGAGGGTCACCTGTATGAAGGCAGCGGTTAACAGGCCCAGTCCGATGAATAACGGCATGGTCGGTGCGCTGATTGCTACGCCTCGTATAAATAAATAAGGGTCCAGGATCGGTCCCGTGTAGTTGGGGTTAACGGAAAGCCGCAGATAGAAAAAGAGTGGCGGGATTAACCCCCCTCCAAGGCCCCCAATGAGATAGAGCCATTTCATAACACATCCTTGGCATGTTCCCAATCAGAACGGAGGTCCTGCGTCCAACTGAGTTCTGATTCCTGATATCATACGCTCCGTATTATAACCCCTTGATGCCGGCGATCATATCGACGCGACCCCCAGGCTGGCGAAATCGTGTCGAAATCCATTCTTCCGTCGGGAGTAACCGCTCAAGGACTACTTTGCCCGCCGTACGCGACCAGTAGCAGCCGGAAGGTATCTGCCCGTGAGCCATCGAGTGATTCAGACATGGACACGACATAGTCGTTATCTGGCGAACAACAGGTTGCGCGGCCCTGTCATCGGTCCGCCGGGCTGGAATGGGCTCTCCCATGGGGACGTTGTGTTAAGGCTCCGAGAGTGTGAATTTCGTATATAATGCCCCGGAGTGAAAGTACCTCTATGAGCCGGTTTAGCGTCTCAAGTCGGCATTGTTTGATCGTGGGATGCTGATTGGAATGGACACCAGAATTTAGCTGAGGAACATGTGAAATATGACTCAGGACGTCGAGCAAGAAAAGCAGATCGTTGAACTGGAACGTGCGCGGCTGAAGGCGATGATTGATGTCGACTCCGAGGCATTGAACTCTATCCTCTCGGACGACCTGACCTACATTCATACAACGACAAGGGAAGACACCAAAAAGAGCCTGATTGGAAGCCTGGTCAGCGGCAGATTGAGCTATGAGTCCATGGATACCGAAGACGTCAAGGTAAGAATTTACGGAGATGCAGCCGTCGTGACGGGCAGCGCTGCAATCAAGGTATCGTCGGGAGGCCGGCTCCTTGAATTCAGTATTCTCTTCACGGATGTGTATGCCAAACAGGACGGACGCTGGCAGATGGTGGCATGGCAGTCGACGCGGAAGCCCGAAGAATAAGGGCCATGCACGATACACATACGACTTCAATATGAGGAGTGCCGGCATCTTCGGCCTGGCCTATTGAAAGGGGCCGCACTGGTCTCGCAATTGCGCGTCTATACTATCAACGAGGGGAAGCTGGACGAGTTCGTAAAGGGATGGACGGAGTTCGTGTACCCTCTGCACTACAAATTCGGTTTCACGACCGATCTCGCAGAGGTTATCGAAGAGAGAAGCGAGTTCGTTTGGATCGTATCCTACGACGGGCCGGAGAGCTGGGACGCCAAGCAGGCCGAATACTACGCCTCGCCGGAACGCGCCGCGGTCGACCCGGATCCCGCGCAACATATCGCGAAAACGGAGAGATGGTCCATAATGTCGGTCTTGCCCAAGCGCTAAGAAGACCGGAGGCAGCGGCTTCATGGCGGAGACGAAGTAGCAAGTCTCAGTGCTCCATTGGCTGGAATTACCGCAGCATAGGGACCTGAACTGACGGCCGGACGACACGATGGCACCGACCCACCTGGAAGGCGACGCCGGATGGGCAAACGGCATATTGACTCCTTACAACTTTCGCCGTCTCGCCCCTGGATAAGGGAAGGCTTTAAAGGGCCGCCTTTCCCGCATGCCGTCGATAGGGACCCTGGACGCGCCGGTAACGCCGTGGGCTACTCCGGAAGGACATGCGTATTCAGCCGGAGGTTTTCGCCTACGCTAAGACCAGATGCCGAATCCCATGGCACAGCCCGTACCCGCAAGCGTTCGATAGCCCGGCACGTAGTCCGACCACTGGTGACTCAGCCCCTCGGTGGCGCCTGCCATCGTTATCCAGTTGCGAATCTCGGAGGTGCCGGAGTTCAGGCGCTCTCTGGGCAGCGAGACGAGCGTGTCGGAATCCCCTTCGCGAAGCGCTTTCATTACGATTCCGTCGATCTCTTCGTCTACAACAAAGTGGCTCAGCCCGCCCGACGCGATAACGCCGACCCGAATGTCCTCCGGCCACGAGTCTATGGCCGCCCGAATCTCCTTGCCCAACGCGTAACATCGACCGAGAGTGGGCTGATTCGGCGGGTAGTATGTGTTTACCATGACGGGTATTATGGGCACGACGTTGGCCTGCATGATGCGGCGGCAGACGAATGCGAACGCGTGACCCATCTGTGAGTGATGGTCCGGAATGCGATTGATATGGGCGATGTCGAAATCGCTGTCACGGAGGTGCTCGATCATGTGGAGGGCAAGGTCCGAGGCTACCGGATACGACTTTTCGCCGTCTGGCTCACGCCAACCCCATGCGGACGATCTGCGCGATTCGGACATCTCCGGCGTGATATTCACCGGGCCGTTGGTGAACGTGTCTCCCCAGTAGATGGCTATGGCGGGCCTGTTGTCGTTCTTATACATCTCTTCCTGGTCGTCGCCAACGATTACCAGGACATCCAGCCGCGCGTCCTCGAGGGCATTGGACAGGCGGCCAATACCCTGCTGGTTGGCCTCGTGCCGCCGCTCGAGTACCTCGGCTTCGAGCTGCTCGGCTATGTTGGAGGGGGCGGCTTCGAGCAGCTCTTCGAAGCTCCTGTGATCGCCTGCGTTGTCCAACAGCATGGGGATGTTCTTGTCCCCCTCGCCGTGGTTCAGCCACAGCTCCGGCGGGGTGCTGAGCTGCGGGCTGTGAGAGGACCCCAATCCCAAAACAATGCGTCCCATAAGGATAACCTCCATCCGCGCCATCGGATCGCCCGTACTGGCGAAGTGCCTTTCCGAAAGAGTGGCCTCAGGCGATATTAGCATAATGTCAAACGGGGCGTCGTCCTTCCGGCCGCGCCGCGACTAAAAGCGCCCCTGACCAGAGAGCTAGACCGGTCAGAGGCGCAACTGTTGAGAGGCACTTCACGTGTTTTCAGCGAGATGTATCACCGGAATCTCGTACCGCCCTTGAAGTGTACGCCGGGGGTTTTGCCGCCCCGGGAAGGGCTGCGATTCCGCAAACGTCCGAAAAAGCACTCTCCCCCGTCAACTAGAAGCCCGTGGCCGAGAACCAGCTTCCACCTGGCGATGTAACGAATATTATGGGCGCGATACATGGATTCGGAAGACTTACATTGTCCTCTATCTCGGAATTGCCGCCCATGTCGGCAGGGAATAGGCCCGTCTCAACATTGACGATGACGACATTGCCGGCCCCGTCCTTGGACACGCAGCTTACGATCGCCTTGAAAAAAGGTATTGGATTAATACCTGCGAGCTCCTTGGTGATGACCGCCGGGTCGTCGGGATCGAGGACCAGGCCTTCTACATTTACTTCGATCTCTCCGTTGGTTTCCAGCTCACCCACGGCGCCCGCAACAACCCAGGGCAAGCCGCCACCGTCCACGCCTCTGATGGCGTTGCCTTCTCCGCCAGTGAAGGGTCTTGGCAGCCCGACCATAGTGTCGAACTCAAGTATCTTGTCGCCGCCACCTGCCTGGGCCTCTCCGCCTTTTACCTGTAAGACCAGAAGGCTGCTTCCAGTCGCCAGGGGCAGAGCCATCAATGCAAGCAATACT
>JADFKI010000083.1 GCA_022565015.1 Chloroflexota bacterium | reverse complement strand
TGCGGTGTTTGTTGCGCAAGGGAAGCTCTGGGAGCCATAGCGAATGCTCATGGGGCGGCGCTGTCAGTTACTTCTGCTCCGTTGTCGTAAGTTCAAATGCAGCTACTGGGCCGTGTAGCCGCCATCGATGACTAGCTCGCTGCCAGTCATGTAAGACGACTCGTCCGACGCGAGGAACAGCACTCCATAGGCGATGTCTTCGGGCTGGCCGTAGCGTCCCATGGGTGTACGGCTGATACTGTTATTGTATCGTTCGGGGTCTGCCCGACTAGCCTCGGTCATTGGTGTGGCTATAGGGCCTGGATGCACCGAGTTAGCTCGAATGCCGTCGCTTGCGTACTGAATGGCCGTGGACTTGGTCAGAAGCCGTACCGCGCCCTTGGATGCGTTGTATCCAGGGTGAATTCCATGCTGGCCTACCATGCCCGAAATGGACGATATGTTTACGATGGAGCCGCCACCGGCCTTGCGCATCTCGGGAATCGCCACCTTGGTGCCGAGAAATACACCCTTGGCATTCACGTCCATCACGCGGTCCCATTCCTCGGCTGTCGCATCGTCGCGAGATTGGTTGTTGACGATTCCGGCGTTGTTCACGAGGATGTCGAGCTTTCCGAACCGCGACACCGCCGTATCGACGGCGTTTTGCCACGATGACACATCGGTAACGTCCAGCGAAACGTAGATCGCTTCCCCGCTCGACTCGTTGATCTCGGCCTCCACCTGCTTGCCAAGGTCGTCTCGCACGTCGCCGAACACGACCTTCGCCCCCTCCTTCGCGAACATGCGGGCCTCGGTTGCGCCCATGCCGCGTGCGCCCCCGCTTATTATCGCTACCTTGCCTTCAAGTCTCATCGATACGCCTCCCTGGATTTTTAGGGATTGTACATCGCTTCTACTCGAATTGCAGGATTGAAATTGCCCCCTTGTTGATAGGGCTGTCGGGCGGCACTATTATCGAAGTGCGACATCAAAAATGCCGACATTTTGCCGACCAAATTGTCGGCACGCATTAATATCAAACGATACCAGATAGAATCGTGAACTGCCGAGAGGGCTTGGATAAGGGATAAATCGATACAGAGCGATACAGGACGAGACCAGGCGAAATGGGCTGCTTAGGACTTTGAATCCTTTGATCCAGGTTCGAATCCTGGCCGGGCAACTAACCCAAGGTCACCGCTCTACTCCATGGTGAGATTTGTGACCTATTGGAAGGACCAAAGTGTATAGCTTCAGAATTTTTGCGGGGGTTGCGGGGGTTATTCATTACGGAACTTACATGAAAACGCCAAATATACGGGTCTTCGAAGTTGCTTAGAAATCTACACTTTGGTCCCTTTCCGACGATCCCAGTTTTCAAGTCTTATTGAATACCGAGAATCCGAGCGGCCGTCCCGCCCATGATCATATCAAGCTTTTCTCGGTCAAGGAATTTACAGTATTTCTCTATCCAGTCTCGGGACTGACGGAGTGTGCAGTGCCGATTCTGGAAGGGCATATCCGTGCCCCACATCAGGCGATCGGCACCTATGCGATCCACCATTTCCTCCAATGTCGGCCAGATTTCTCTATAGGGGAAGTCGAAGATGTCGCCCACTCGAACGGGGAAGCAGACCTCAATACTGAGGTTTGGGTTCTGGAACGGTTCCCAGACGGCATCTGGGAAACGGACTCCACCCTTTTGTAAGAACGCACGATACGGGAAGCCATGGGTGATGCTGCATATGACATCTGGATAACGCTCCATCCAGCGCATGAGAATTCTCAATTCGTCCAGGTAGCCTCCAACTTCTTCAGAAGACGACTCCCCTTTGTGCTCACCTGGTCCTGGGCCCATGGAAAAGAATATGGGAACATTTAGCGAAGTGGCAGCCTCCCAAAAGGGTCTGTAAACCCCGTCATCCCACGGTTCGGGGCTAACCAGATATGTATTTGGATTGAATTTGATGGCATGCAAACCATGCACGTTTATGGCGGTGGTCAATTCCTCTACGACTGTGTCCAGGTCATCACGAATGCGCCACTCGTCTACAGGCGCCATAGACCGAAGGCGGTCAGGAAATGCCCGCACGCACCCTGCCAAGTAGGAACTGTCCCGTCCAAGCATTGGGTTCGTATGAAGTAAGGCGACGTCCACGCCTGCGTAGTCCATCTCCCCAATCAGGCTCTGGGCGGTAAACTCACAGTTTCTCAAATTGGGAGGATAGTAGTGCTTCGTGTAATCGTCGCCGTCGATCGTCCAGACCACACGGCCTGCCTCATGGTCGATACGCAGGTTCACATCGGGAAGGGATGACAAGCCTTTTGTGCCTTCGAGAGCCAGTTTGTTAGATGACGCAGGCGCCAGGTCTCGGAGGCGAAACGCTGGCTGATAGTGCCCTGCCTGTCCCGCCTGAACCCATCTGAGATGTTCTTCAACGCTAGCATAGCCATTCGGACTATCGGCTGGCTCAAAACAGTAGGCATGTGAGTCGATAATCATGAACCTCATCCTTGACCTAAACTTCGGGGTGACACGTCACTGGTGGCAAGACCATATCCTAATCTTATTCGCTTGCTGACTTACCGCCACATTGTAAGGCAAGGTACAAAGTCGTAACAGAAATGACAATGGGGGATGCAAGGACGCGTCTAGGCGCATTAAATCAGAGTTTTGCGGGGGTAGTTCAAGACGCATTTTCGATTAAAGATGTCTGCTGCCCGTGTCGCAAGAGCTGCTCAAAGACACCTATTGACTCTCAAATAACCTGGCTGCCGGAAATGTCTCTCCATCCAGGCCATTTACATATTGACTGAAGACTGTTCTGAATGTATAGTTTGTTAACCAACATTAAAGGATGCCAGCCAATTGAAATTGCTAAGCACATCGGAAGTCGCCATACGTCTCGGTATCCACCACTACTCAGTGTGTCGGATCATCCGTGAAGGTCGCCTTCGAGCTCAGAAGATTGGAAGAAGCTGGGTGGTGCTGGAAGAGGATGTGGATTCCCTGGCGCAGTCATATGAGGCTCGGAGAGGACGTCCCCGCGTGCAGGCGACGAGGGAAGGGGGAAGACAATGACGCGAGCAGTCCAATATGCAAGGGTGAGCAGGGAGGAGCAGGTCCAAGGCTACAGTATCGAGGGCCAGCTGGATAAGACTCGCTGTTATGCCGATCAGAACGGTTGGGACCTGGTTGAAAAGTATGTTGACCCCGGCTACTCGGCTCGGACCGACAACCGTCCAGCCTTCAGGCGAATGATATCCGATGCCAAACTGGGCAAGTTCGATGTGGTCCTCGTTCTTCGATCGGACCGCTTCGCCAGAAATAGGGCTCATGCGGCCCTATATAAGCAGCTTCTCAAGGACGTAGGGGTTAAAGTCATTTCGGTTACCGAGCCCGTCGAGGAGGGAAGTCCCGCTGCTGTCATTCTCGAAGGCATGAACGAAGTCATAGCCGAGTGGTACAGCGTGGACTTGTCGGTAAAGATAACCGACGCCAAGCGAAGAAGGGCGGAGAGTGGGTTGTTAAACGGGATGCTGCCCTTTGGCTACGAAAAAGGCGCTGACGGAATCGCAGAACACGTTCATGATGAATCCAAGCTGGTCCGCCAGGCATATGAGATGTATTCATCAGGAAACTACACCTGTCAGCAGATCGCGAGCTGGTTGAACACAACGGGCGCTTATCCCAGAACACATCGGAAGGAGCGAAAAGCACGTTCAAGCATCGGAGTAAGTCATCAGTCGAGGGGATGCTTTCAAATCCCATCTACACCGGTGATGTTACTTACAAAGGAAAGAGGCTCCCAGGCAAGCATCAACCCATCGTTGATAACGAGCTGTTCGAGACCGTACAGGCCGTGAAGCGTCAACATAGACGCGGTCCCTGGACATACACTCCCAGGCACCGCACTTATCTGCTAGGAGGAATTCTGTTCTGTGCCCGATGTGGAACCAAGTTATGGGCGCAGCACCTATCCGGCAAGGACTACTACAGGGAAGAAGTCTCCCGGCGAGGTCTCCCCTGTACGGGGACGAAGCACACCGTACGGGCTGATATCTTCGAAGCTCAGGTTGAACAGATCATTCTGTCGCTCACGTTACCGGAAAGCTGGAGGGCACTGGTACTGGACTACCTTTCCTCTTCAGAGGAACGGGAAGCGGTATTGCGGGAAAAGGGGTCGTTGGAAGAGAAAAGGCGCAGACTTTATCGGGCCTATGTAGATGGAATGCCGGAGGATGATTATCGCAGGGAACTGTTGGCTGTTGAAGCGAGGCTGCGAGGGATGAAGGATGTCCAGATGGAGGAGGTTATCACCCTGGGGGACCATGTGGAGGGTCTCGTTGGGGCCTGGTACCATGCCACGAAGGAAGAGAAACGGCAGATTCTAGTTACAATGCTGGACGGTGTTCATGTTGACCTTACCTCGCAACAGGTGGTCGCGCTTGCAATCAAACCAGCCTTCAAGCCTCTATTCAAGGCATGGCTAGATAACGACGATGAAGGCGGCAATTCGACCAAGTTGACGTTGGGGAAAATAGATGTTGTGCATGGCGACCCCGACCGGAGTCGAACCGGCGATCTCTACATTGACGATTTTAACAGAGATAAAAGATTCAATGATATACAGACCGGATCACGATCAGCGCAGATAATGGCCGCAGCTTTGAGATGTCAATCACGGGTCTTCCACCAAATTACATCCACAGCAAGTATTGGGGCGTCCGTTCGCAATCAGCCAGTATCGCTTCGGGCAATGGATGCTTCTATGGGAAGATATCAGTTTACCGAGCTCCATTGCACCGTCGAGTCATCGATGGCAACATAGAAGCAGCGACTTGTTAACATCTCGATGAACGGTAGGTATCACATTAACCACCATGACCTTTGGAGTTAAATAGAAATGAACCCACCAGATGGTCTCCAGCTTCCAACGAATAATGACCGAAACCCTCCCATGAGAGTCTTCATTTATTCCAGGGTAAGCTCTGCTCATCAGGCAGAACACGGGATGAGCATAGAGTCCCAACCCGAAGCTCTCAGATCGTGGGCGGAGTCTCAGGGATGGCATGTCGCAGGTGAACTCACAGACCCCGGCCGCACCGGGAGAAACGACGAGCGCGAGGGTTTTCAGTCTCTTATGCGATCCCTTAGAACCTACAAACCAGACGCGGTGCTGGTTACCAGACTCTCCCGCTTCATGCGAAACGCCCGGTTGACTCTCAATGCTATCCACGACATGAGACAGATCGGAGTCGCCCTGATCTGCAAGGATGAACCCATCGACACCCGCCAGCGAGGGATATCTGACATGTTCCTGGCGATTTTGGCCACGATGGCTGAGTGGGAGAGCGACAGGATGTCAGAGTACGCCAAGGATACCCGGCAGCGTCTGGTGAGCAAGGGGAGATGGCCTTCCGGGTCCACACCCTATGGATACGCATACGAAAAGATGAGCGGGCATCTGGTGTTGGTAACCGATCAGGCAGATGTTGTCAGATTGATGTTCTCCCTTTACACCGACGGTCGTATGGGGATGAACGCCATCCAGAGGGAGTTGGCGGCCAGGGGCATCAGAGCACCGAGGGGTGGGAAGGTCTGGGCCACGAGCAAGATCTGGCAGGTCCTGAGCGACGAGGTTTACATCGGGCACCATCGACTGGGAATCGAAGTGCCCCCCATCGTGGATGAGGAGGTGTTTCACCGCGCTCAGAGACTGAGGCGGACCAACAAGCATCTTCATCCACCTCGAAAGGACAAATGGCCGCTGCAGAACCGACTTCGATGTTCAGAGTGTGGGTCGACATTCCGATGCAGCTATTCCAGCGGAAAACGCTACTACAGGTGTTCGGCGAACACCATAACAAGCCGGCATTTCATCGAGACAGGTGAGAGGTGTCCGGCTCGCTCGTACCGTGCAGAAGATCTGGAGTGGTCGCTGCTTTCGGGGATATGCGACTCGATGTTCGTCCCCCGCAACTTCGCCAAAGCCCTTGAGTCGACCATCTCTGAGCTCAGAACCAGGAAAGACGATCTGGAAAGGGGAGTTGGCCCACTCCGGGAAGCACTGGAGGACGTGGAAGCAGAGCTCAGGAGAATCGAGCTTGCCTGGGTTCGAGGCAGACTGACAGCCGATGAGTTGAGCAAACTGGAGAAGGACGCTCTAGAGCGGAGGGAACGCACCCAGGCCAGGTTGGAATCCCTTGCTCCTGACGATCTCGATGAGCTTGAGCGGACACGGTCTCTGTTGGAAGCAGCACAGCGGTCTCAGGAAATGGCTCAGCAGTCCGGTGACGTGTGGGGCTTCAACGAGGCTCCCCCATTGTGGTTCGCCAGCGCGCTGACCCCGTCCTCCTCAAACGTGGATGTGGTGAGCGACGATCCGTCAGACGGTGAGGTGACCTATGACACTATGCCCCCCATCAGCCCGTCAGTCGTCGCAGAGCAGTTGAAGGAGATGCTGGACCGGTTGCAGGCGGAGGTATGGGCTGAAACCGGGCGTCTGTCTTTGAAGGGAGTCATAAACATATCGATACCTCCGTCCGAGCCCATAGTCTACCCCGGTACTCTAACGATATCCAAAGATAAGGGTGACAATCAGGCGTTCAGCTATCGGAGTCGGACAGGGCGACGGACGCGGTCCCCGTCATTCCGACCCCGACGCATCGGGGGAAGAATCCAGGGAAGGTCTCGCGACATCGTAAACCCCTAGTCGGCAGCGGACGTTAACGGTGCAAAACGGGCCTCCAGGTCGGCCAGTAGCTTCCGCTCCCTTGGCTCCAACTCCTCAGCAACCCAGTCGATAATCCAGCGAGGGTCGTCGGCGGTATCGTCGATGAGCAGTCGCCTAACAATATCCAGCTGCTCCTTTTCGCTCATCCGGTCTCGCACGATGGAGCAGACGAAGGCCTCCTCGTTTTCGAAGTGGTCGAACTCGAGGACGCGCAACCCCATGACCCGCCTGTAGAGATGCCTGCGGGTACGGGCGACGACCTTTTGCTCGCCCATCTCCTTTTTCAAGATTTCTTCGACATCCTTGGCCTTCTCGAGAAGCTCCTGATGCTCCTGCTCTTCCAGGGCAAGCATCGCGGCCTTGACGTGCTCCTCCAGCCCGGCGGCGTCGCCCTTGCCTATGAACTCGACAAGCTCCGTGCCCTTCTCCCGAAGCTCATCGTGTTCCGCCTCATTGTCCCTCGCCGGTTGACTGTCCTCAAGCGGGGCCGTCATATACCTGTCCTCCGTCTTCGCGTGAAACAGCAACTGCTTAACCCAGAAGCCGAAGGCACCCTCAAATTCCTTCAAGTCGCCTCCCTCCTGGGACTCGGCGGCCAACTCCTCCACACGCAGCGACAGCGCGTGAAACGCCTTGTGTATAAGCACCATGACGTCGATTGGATGATCCAGCCTCGTTACATCTTCCAGCATAGTTTCCTCCTACGGGCGCTGATTTCCCAATCCGCTTCAGTTCGAATCTGGCTGCTGCCGTGTGTTCGAGGGGCGATGGCTACTCAAAAGCCGTTTGTAGCGCGTGCATCCTCGGCTCGAGATCAGATAGAAGCTGTTGCTCTTTCTGAGAGACATGCTTGGCAACCCAGTCCAATACCCAGTGAGGGTCGTCGGCGTCCGAATCCAAAAGCATTGCTTTGGCGGCTCGCAGCTGATCACTCTCGCTCATCTTCTTGCGAAGAAGCGGCATGAACAGCGCCTCTTCTGTCTCCAGGTGGTCCTCCTGAACGATTCGAAGGGTGACGACCTGCCGGGTCAGGTGTTGCTTCGTCCTGGTTATCAAGCTGGTCCTGCCTATCTCTGAGTTCAGGATTTCAAGCACGTCCTCGATGGCTTCGAGGAGCTCCATGTGCGTCTGGTCTTCCTGTGCAACCATGGCGGCCTTGACTCGATCAATGAGGCTGTAAGATGAGTCGACATGGGACGAATGAGAATGCGCCGTACGCCCGTTACCACCGACGTCTGCCGTGGTAGTGGTGAGTGGCGCGGAAATGAATAGGTCCTCCTGCTCCGAATGAAACATCAGCGCGGTCGCCCACCTGTTGAAGGCCAGCCTGAAATTCTGAAGCGTGCCACCCTCCTCAAGCTCTTTCGCCACACGTTCCACGTTGGCCGCCTCGGCCCTCAGAGCCTTGTGAATGAGATACATCACGTCGATGGCGTTATCCAGGCCGGTAATCTCCCGCATTTGGGCGATGCCTCCTAAATTTTCGTCGCTTCGAGATGAGACGGACTACCGTGCGCGTCGACGATTTGGAATAGCTTATTAAAGGGATCGTGAGAAAGCCATGAAGATGTCCAGGCGAGGCGTGAGGATATCGTGAGGGTTTTTTGCTCACGAGCCCGCAACAACAGGTCCCAACTTCTCCGTTCCGGAGAATTCTGGTACATTGCACTTTAGATTCGGCCCATGAGACTTAAGTTAATGCCATCTTCGAGTGATGATTTTCAAATTCAGATAGAGGACGTCAGCCAATGGGACCCGCCTGAAGGTCAGCAGGGCCAGGGCATGATGCTGCACACGACGCGCGGCGACATCGAGACGATCCTCCATAGCGACACGGACGAGCCCCCGACCAGGGCCATCCTCTGGGTGTGGGGCGCGCGAGGTGGATTCGATGGGCCGGCCGGTGGCATATTCGGCAACCTGGCAGAGGAGCTCAAGGGTCGGCTAACGTCCTTGAGGGTCAACTACAGAAACCCCGCGGTGCTGCCGGAGTCGGTCATGGACACGCTGGCGGCCATATCTTTTCTCAAGGCCACGGGCCACACGGAGGTCGTGCTTGTTGGCCACTCCTTTGGCGGCGCCGTGGTCATAACGGCATCGACCTTGAGTCCCCTCGTTAAGGCGGTAGTAGCGCTCTCAAGCCAGACGGCCGGAGCGTCGGGAGCAGGCCGGGTCTCCCCAAGACCGCTACTGCTGGTCCATGGAGGAGACGACTCCAGGCTCGCCGCGCAGTGCTCCGAGCAGATTTTCGAGTGGGCGAAGGAACCCAAGGAGATCGTAATTTACCCCGGCGCCGGGCATGGCCTCAACGAGTGCAAGGATGAGCTGCACGATCTCTTGGGAAAGTGGATTCCGGAGCGGTTTGAGGCCCATCAGTGACTCCGAGATTTTGGGGTCTCCGGCCGAGTTTTTTGGCTTTCGACATTGATGTGATGGATGAGTCCCGTTGGACTCGGCGAAGATAAATACTGGAAAGGATGACCAATGGGAGAGCTTGACGGAAAGGTAGCAATCGTCACGGGGGCGGGCCGCCTTCGAGGCATCGGCAGGACAGCGGCTCTGCATCTGGCGGAGCTTGGGGCGGACCTCGTCGTCACCGGCACCGGCCGCAACCCGGACTCCTATCCCGACGATGAGAAGGCGGTGGGCTGGAGAGACGTCGAGAGCACCGCGGACGAGGTCCGGGAGAAGGGCAGGCGGGCGCTGACGCTTATCGTGGACGTCACCAGCCAGGAGCAGGTCCGTAACATGGTCGACAGCGCTCTCGAGGAGTTCGGCCGCGTGGACATACTCATTAACAACGCTGCCTACCAGATAGGCGCCGACAGGGTCCCGATTCTCGATCTCGACCCCGATATCTACGACAGGGTGATGGACATAAAGGTCAAGGGAACGTTTCTCTGCACGAAGGCCGCTATCAAGCCAATGATCGACAAGGGAGAAGGCGGGAAGATAGTCAACATCTCCTCCGGCGCCGGCAAGAGGGGCTCCGCCAACATGCTTGCCTATAATGCGGCGAACTTCGCCATCGTCGGCATGACTCAGTCCATGGCAAGGGAGCTGGGCCCTCACGGCATCAACGTAAACGCCGTCTGCCCCGGCGTCGTCGACACGTACCGCATGGACCTGCACGGCAGGGGCGAGCGCTGGGAGCAGATGGCTTCGAACGCGCCGATAGGCCGGAACGGTACCGACGATGAGGTCGGCGCGTTCTGCGCCTACCTGTGCAGCGAGGCGGCCTCCTGGATACACGGCCAGTCCATCAACATCAACGGCGGCACGATAATGGAGCACTAGAGAGCTATTCGCCGCGATGTACCCAGGGCCCTTCGTTTCACTCTCCAGGGTGACAGACGCTGATGCTGTCATTCTGAAACGCAGTCGAAGAATCCAGGAGGGCGCTTCCGCGGCATATTGCCACACGAATACGAAGAAGAGCTTCCCCCTGCGCCCCTGACCCTTCGCTACTCTCTCCGCAGAAGCGGTCCGTGGGGACAGACTCCAAATATATACATATTTAGGAGTCGGACAGGGTGACGGGTGGTGTTCACTTCGTCATTCTGAGTCGCAACGAAGAATCCAGGAGGGCGCTTCCGGGGCATATTGCGACACGAATACGAAGAAAAGCTTCTCCCCCCTGCGCCCCTGACCCTTCGCTGCTCTCTCCGCAGAAGCGGTCCGTGGGGACGGACTCCGAGGATATACATATTTAGGAGTCGGAGAGTCCTCCGATAGAAGATCGGAGCCCGAAGATAAATCCTAATAGGGGTAGGGCGAAGATATTCCTAACAATGAGTCGGACAGGGTGACGGGAGGTGTTCACGGCGTCATTCTGAGTCGCGACGAAGAATCCAAGAGGGCGCTTCCGGGGCATACTGCGACACGAATACGAAGAAGAGCTTCCCCCTGCGCCCCTGACCCTTCGCTACTCCCAGATTGATAGAGGCGGATTCCGTCACTCTGACTCCCACGATATAAGCATCGGAGTCCCAGTGCGTTGGAACGCCTGACCTGCCTCGCCGGCGGTCGGGGAACAGTCGCAGCCGCGGAGTCTCGGCAGCCGTGGAACTCACCGGGCGATGACGAAGGCGGAGCAGCCTTTCTCAGCTATTTCTTTGGCTCCTTGCGCCGAGCCGCAAAAAGCTTCCGCCAGAGGACTGAATTTGACCCCACATTAGCTACCAGCAATCACATGCTCTGTTGAGTACTCTTGCAATTTTACGTTGTGATTGATTTGGATTTCCTATAATGGTTATAATCCTCCAAAAGTGAGAGAAATCTCATATTTTCAGGGTTCTCCGAAAGAAAGGAGGCGTTCGGGGAACATTCGCGCGATGCTCCGGCAATAGACCACTCCGATTTGGACTTGGAAATGTCTTGCCGGGGTCCTAACAGCGGCTTTTTTAGCTATTTATCGATAAGGGGGCAAATCAATGAGCAAGAGACTATTGGCAGGCGCATCATTTGGAATCTTTGCATTGGCTGGACTGCTACTTATACTGTACGGCGCATTTGGAGGCTCGACGGTCTTCGCAATTGACGGGACTTCGTGCGGCGAGCTGCCATCCCACGCAGATCTGCAGGCGGCGCTGACTTCGGCCCGCGGCGAAGCCAACGGCGGCTTCAATCTCGACATGTGGGGCACGATCGTTAACCGCGACGGCGTTGTCTGCGAGGTCGCCCATACTGGAGGCGACCGGGGCGATCAGTGGCCGGGAAGCCGGGTGATTTCCGCGCAGAAGGCCAACACGGCCAACGCCTTCAGCTTGCCGATACTGCCCCTTTCGACGGCCAACCTGTTTAGCGCAACGCAGCCGGGCGGCAGCCTTTTCGGCCTGCAGTTCAGCAACCCCGTCGACACGGGCGTGGCCTACGCGGGACCGGCCAGTAGATATGGCATGGGCAACGACCCCATGGGCGGTAAGAAGATCGGCGGCGTGAATGTGTTCGGCGGCGGCCTTGCTCTATATGACGCCGACGGCGATCTTCTTGGAGCCCTCGGCGTCAGCGGGGACTCCTCCTGTGCCGACCACAACATCGCCTGGAAGACACGCTTTAACCTGAACCTGGACAACATTCCGGGAGGCATCAGCCCGACGGGTGACGACAACATCGTAAACGACATCGTCGGAAGTAGCGGTGATTTCAGCAGCCCAAGCGGCTGGGGCCATCCCGCCTGTTCGGTCGCCGCGACGTCCATTGCCGGCAACCTTCCCACGACGCATCCCATTCCCTGATGGAATCGAGTCATAATTTCGCTCTGAGGCGGCATCCGCATACCTGCTGCTTCACGAGTTGATGTGACTTCGGATGTCAGGGAGTGGCGTAGAAAAAGCCCCCGGCAATCGCGTCGGGGGCTTATTCTTTCCTTGAAGTCCGATCTTCTCTGGCGGCGCGGCCCATCCCGCCATCGTCGCCCTCATGACATTGGCAGAGTCAACGTAGCGCTGCCGATGACCAGCTTGGAGCCCTCCTCGTTTTCCAGGAAGACATCACACGTCAGCGTAGGCAGGCCGTCCGTCACTTCCTTATCGGTTACGATGCCCTTCAGAAGCAGCTTACGCCCGTGCGGCACCGGCTGACGGAAGACCACGTCCAGCTTTTTCAGGCTTACGGCGTCGGACCAGCCGGTGAGCAGCTGAGAC
>JADFKI010000082.1 GCA_022565015.1 Chloroflexota bacterium | reverse complement strand
TAACAGTGAAGGGGAGATTGCCCAGCGGGGATCAGTTACGAGGCATAGGTCCTCTACAAGATTGTGTTATTGAGAACATCCAATCCCAGCCAGTTCCTAATCACGCTGCCCAGATCTCTACCCCATCTATTGCAGCTAACCTTGATGCTGCCCCCGACCTGCCTCTCCCCAAGGGAGTAACTTTGGGCTTTGGCATATACAAACCAGGGGAGGATAAGATAATGGGTAGCTCTGAACAACCGATTGGAGCTTACCTATCCGACTGGGTCTTCCGCCTTGTAGGCGACACCTGCAGGCAAAACTGGTGTATTTCTAGACAGATTCGCGCCCTCACGCCCTTCCAGGTCGGGACATCTGAAGAGATGAAAACTCTCCTTCTTCCAATAATTAGTGATACCAGAAAAGGACCAGGAACCGTACACGAAATATCGGTGACCCAGAATGGTCCTCTCCGATACTACCGGGGGAACGTCAAATATATACCGGTGAAGATTGAGGCTCGGGTGTCTTACCAATTCCGCGGGCCAAAAGCAGAAACGTTTAGCCTACAGGGCGACTTCAATGTTGATGGGTTTAAATTCGATAGAAACACCCTGAAGCTACTCCGCTAAGGTGTCCCTGTTCGCCTTGACTTCTCGCCCCAACGCAGTACAAAGAACATGGACTGTGAAAAACGCAACAATCAAGGAGAGAGGAACGGATTTCGTCAGCGCGTTCTACTTTGGATTTACGAGTTCGTCGACATCGCCCTTCCAACTGTTCGCGTTTGACCAGCCTAATCAGCTACTGCTTTATCCCACTGGCTTGATCCCGCTCTTTCTCGTCCCATACGCGGTCGTCTTCCACATCCTGTCGTTAGCGGAGATGCAGCGGACCAACGCTGAAGCGCGGGCGTAAATGTCCGAGCCATGATTGTTAAGGAAAAAAATTAGGCGGTGATTATGCCGTGGGCCGAGAACACGAGGCCCTGCACGGCCTTCACGCTCGTCTCGGCGAATGTTCTCGTGTCTTTGACGACCGAGTCTTGTATCGGCAGCTCATCCGGGTCAGCCAGCGCCTCCACCTGGTATTGCGTCCGGTAGGGCTCGGGGATCTCGGGGGCAAACGCCTGCTCCGACATGACACCGAAGTCCAACGTCCATGCTCTGGCCACGGCATGCAGGTCGTAGCCGCCTCCGCCCAGCGCGAGCCACCTGGATGGAGCCAGCTCCGAAAGCTCCTTTACTACCCTCGCGTGGCCCTGCACCGTGAGGGCCAGGTGAGTGATTGGGTCGGCGTAGTGCGAGTCGATGCCCAGCTGCGTCACCAGCGCGTCCGGCCTGAAGGTCCTTAGCAGGGGCGGCACTATCTCGTTGAAGGCCCAGAGGTACACCTCGTCGGAGGTATAGGGATACAGCGGGACGTTGACCGAGTACCCCCGACCTCGTCCGGCGCCCACCTCCTGGGTGAAGCCGGTTCCCGGAAACAAGAAAGCGCCCGATTCGTGAAATGAGATGGTCAGCACCTGGTCCGTGTCGTAGAAGGCGTGTTGCACGCCGTCGCCGTGGTGGCAATCGATGTCCACGTAGGCCACCTTCATGCCCTCGGCCAGCAGCCGCTTGATCGCAATGACGGGGTCGTTGAAGACGCAGAAGCCGTAGGCGTAGGACGGCATGGCATGATGAAGGCCGCCCGATATGCTGAACGCCGCGTCGGCTTCACCCGATATCAGCGCCTCGGCGGCCCGCAGCGATGCGCCCGTTGACGATGACGACGCCTCGTAAATGCCTTCATAGGCGGGATTGTCTCCCGGTCCGAAGTTGAACTTCGAGGCGTTGACCCTGGGGTCGTTACGACTTAGGCCACGCACCGCTTCCAGGTAGTCCGCCGTATGGAACGTCAAGAGCTCGTCTTCCGTGGCCTGCCTTGGCGCGACCAGATCGACGTTGCCCGCGTCGAACGCACCGTATGCCTGGAGCAGGTCGTTCGTGTACTTCAGGCGGACGGGCTTCATGGGGTGCTCGGTGCTCAGGACGTGCTCGGAGAGCGTGTCATCGTAGACGAATATGGACCTTCTCGGCATTATTCTCCCCTGGAGTCGCCGCGTTGCAAAATAACGTCTATCGCGGTCTCAATGAGTCCTGGTAAAGGTTACAGCATGTTGTACACGTGGGAAACCAGGAAAGAACTAGGGGCGTGAAGGGTCGAGTGTGCAGTGGGACGGGCCTTCAGGTGGTCTACAGCGTGATGACCATGTCGGCTTCGGTTACAAGGAACTCGAGGCCGGTCTTCTGCGTCAGCTCCTCGAGCTCGGAGCGGACCGCCTCCTCCCACGGAGGGTTGACGTGGGAGACAAGCACTCGCGGATAGCTGCCGTGGACCTCTTTGAAGCTCTCCAGGCATTCGTGCAGGAGCTTGGGTGTCAGGTGGCCCACTAGATCGGCATGGGACTCGTGCTCATTGCCGAAGGTGACCTCCGTCAGCAAGACGTGCGGCGAGACGTGTTTCCACTGCTCTGACAGGCCCCTGCCCGTGTCGCCGGTGTAGAAGAGTCGCACCGTTCCGTCCGATATCTGGAAGCCTGCGGCCGGCACCGAATGTGGCACGGGTACGGCCATTGCCGTGTAATCCAGCACCTTGAACTCTTTGTAGACCTCCACGGTGTGAAGCCGGAACGTAGGGTTTTCAGGAGATGGGCTCTTGAGAAAGTCTGGAAACAGCAACCCATCCAGCAGGCGCTCTCGGACGGAATTCAGCGTGTCCTCGATCCCGTAAATATCAACGGTCGTGCCCGAATCCCTGACCGCGATGCCCAACGGCAGCAAGTCCTTAACGTGGTCGTAATGCCTGTGGGATAGGATAATCGCCCGTATGCCGCGCTGTTCTTCGAAGCTCAGGCTGCGGGTGAGGCTGCCGGCATCCAGGGCCAGGACTCCATCTATGAGATGGCATTCCATCCTGGTGTCCTTGCTTTCGAGATTGTGGGCCCCTAATACCCTTAGCTCCATGCCCTTCCCTCTGGCTCAAGGTCGCGATTTTGGGGTATTCTATCACAGGAAATCGGCGGAATCGCAAACTCTTTGCGGGCCCATTATGGACTGAATCGTGCCGGGTTGCGCATTCGACAAGAATGGACTCACCGGCTAAAGGACAACGGTAAAGACGAATGAATGTGAAGAAAAGGTCCTGATAATCGGCATAGACGGCTGTCGCCCCGACGCTCTTCTAGCGGCGGACGCTCCGGTAATGGACTCGTTGGTGAGAAGGGGCGCTTCGAGTTTCGACACGCAGACATGCCGCTTCACGATTAGCGGTCCGGGTTGGTCCAGCATGCTCACCGGTGTGTGGGAGGACAAGCACGTGGTCACCGACAACACGCTTGCGGGCGCCCGGTACTCCGAGTACCCACACTTCTTTGGGCGAGTCAAGCAGCTCATGCCCGAGGCGACCAGCGCCTCCATCGTGAACTGGGCTCCCATCGGCCGCATAGTCTCTACGGCGCCGGATATTTCGGTCAGCTTCGGCAGTGACGAGGAGGTCGCGCATGAGGCTTGCAGGGTCTTGAAATCGGACGGCCTTGACGTCACGTTCGTTCAGTTCGATGAAGTGGACACGATTGGCCATACGAGCGCGTTCAGCCCGGACAGCTCGGAATACTTAGCAGCGACTCAAGTCGTGGATGCCCTGGTCGGAAGGCTCATGGAAGTAGTGGAGGACCGCCGCGCCAACACTGACGAGGACTGGCTGGTCATGCTGAGCAGCGACCACGGCGGCACTCGGAACAGTCACGGCCTTGATATCCCCGAGCACAGAACGGTCTTTCCGATACTGGACGGCCCTTCCGTGGAGACCGGCGCCAAATTGGAGGAGACAAGCGTGGTCGATGTCGCGGCCACGGCGATGGCCCACCTGGGACTGGAAGTGGACTCGTCGTGGGGCTGGGACGGCTCCGCCGTGGGCCTGAAGCCTTAAGCGGGGCCAGAGTACTACAGCTCCGTGTCCTCGACGTCCGGAGGTCTTACCAGGCGCTTCAACCAACGAAAACCCACGGCAAGCATCGCCGCGGCCATGGCGGCGCCGATGAGCATGGAGGTCCCGAACGTGCCCGGATCGGGCCTCGGAAACAGACTGGTCCTCCGGGCAAGACTATTCCTCCATTCGGCATCGATCTCTTCGATGCTCTTCCCGTATACGGTCTGCACCGCGGCCTCCACGGGCGCGCCGTCGCCAATTTCGGCCAGCAGGTCTGACATTCCCTCTTCGCCGTGGCTGTCGATCAGGTACCTGACGATGCTCCAGGACTGGGCGTAGAAGGTCCTTATGTCATCCGGCCTTCCCGGCACGGCGCCCATGGACCGCAGCGGAATCAGCCGGTTGCCTACCGCGGCGCGAGCCAGTATGCGGTCCCTTCCTCTGGGACCCGACTCGAAATACATTGCGAGGCCTTCGTTTAGCCATGAAGGCACGCGGACCCCTGGCCCCTCTATCGCCTCGTCAACATAGAGATGCGTCATCTCGTGGACCATGCCGTCTACGCTCAGGCTACCCAGCACGAAGGTGTCGAACTCCCCCAGGGCGAAGCCTCCGTACACGTGTCCCTCCGAGGCCGCTTCGCTAACGTTTGGGAAGCTCTTTGAGGTCTCTACGAAGCTATTCAGGATCACGGCCTTCATGGGTGTGGGGGATGAGATGCCAAGCAGTTGCTTAGCGGCTCTTGACCGCTCAATAACGTCTGCCGCGACGTCCCCCACGAGCCTGCGAGGCCGGTCGTGCCACAGAAGCTCCAGGTCTCCCACGTACATCCGCTGCCACTGGTAGGTCGGGTCGAGATACTCCAGCGTGAAGGGCTCCGTCTCCAGGCTGTTGCCCGCCACATCCTTGATGACGTAGTAATATTCGATGTCCACGCCGGGTGGGATGTAGGACTGCCCGCTGGTTGCAAATGTAAAGGTCGATTCGATCTCCTTGGAGGACTCAAACTCGGGATATCCGTAAACCGAAGCGTCTCCGCCGCCGACACGATAGTAAACGGTGACTTCCGAAATGTCTGCGTCGGCCGTGGCCGTCAGGCGCAATTCGATGCCGTCTGGAAAATTGATCTGATGCGAGGCGGAGACGACCCTGATCGGCTGCCACTGCTGTAGATCGGGCGAGAGGTCACCGCCGCCGGCCCCTGCCATCACGGCCATCACGCCTGCTACCAGCCCCAGATGTAGTATCAACGACGCTTCCTAGATCCCGACAATCTTCACCATGGAGTGGGCCTTGTATATCCTGTTGATGTTGATGAGCAATGCCGTGAAGTCTTCCACGTATTTGGAGTTGGCGAGACCGCCGCCGTCCACCGCGCGAGTGCCGTGGATTAGCTCGGCCAGCTTCATGACCTTCTCTTTCGAGGCACCGTCATCAGAGCATACGATGACGTCGGAGTTCATGGACTTCTCCGGTCTCAGAAGCTCGTCGGCGCTCAAGTTCTGGAACGCCCCCACGATGGTGGATTGCGGCAGCAGGTCCTGCGCCTCCAGCGCCGCCGATCCCTGCTCCACCGTGACGGCCCTGGCTACACCCTTATCGAAAGCAAGGGGCGCAATGACGACGACGACGATCTTTCCGGCAAGCTCATCGCGAAGCGCCGCCAGCGTCGGCTTTTGCGCGGCATAAGGGATGACGACAAACGCTATGTCGCAGACCCGCGCCGTCTCGCTGTTTAGCGCGCCCTGGACCGATGCCGCGGGCACAACGTTCCCGATGGCTTCCGCCGCCTGTATAGCACGGTCGGCCTCTCGAGAGCCGATGACTATCTGCTCTCCGGCCAACGCGAATCTCAGTGCCAGTCCCCTGCCTTCGGGACCTGTGCCCCCAATGAAACCCAGCATGCTACGTCCTTCATATGTCCCAGGGTCAATACATAAGATTAACATTAATGGCGGCGGTTCGAATCACGCAACCGTGGACGCCTTGAATTGGGCCGCGGCAGCCCTAAATCCGCGTCTTTTGCGCACCCGTTGCATGACACCGCCATATTGAATAGAATTACGGCAAGCACCAGTGAGAGAGGAGATTCAATATGGCCCAATTTAGCACGGATAAGCTCCGCAACATAGTGTTACTTTCGCACAGCGGCGCCGGGAAGACCATTCTCACTGAAGCAATGTTGCACACGGCCGGTGTAACCACCCGTATGGGCAGCGTCGAAGACGGCACGACCGTGTCCGACTTCGAACCGGAGGAGGCTCGGCGACAGGGTAGCGTCCAGTCTTCACTCCTCACGTGTCCGTGGAGGGACAACAAGCTCAACTTGATCGACACTCCGGGCTATGCCGACTTTCGAGGGGAGGTCATCTCCGGCGTGAGGGTTGCGGACGCCGCCGTGTTTGTCGTCGCATGCGCCGCCGGCGTGGAAGTCGGCGCGATACAGATGTGGAAGCTGGCCGACAAATATGACCTGCCCAGGCTGATATATGTCAGCAAGATGGACAGGGAGAACGCCAACTTCGACACCGTGGTGGAGGCGATCTCCGGGCAGTTCGGAAGACGCTGCGTACCCGTGCATGTCCCCATCGGCTCCGAGGCGGGCTTCTCAGGTGTTGTTAGTTTGCTGGACCCCTCCGCCACCGTCCCGGACGACATGGCGGATCAGGTGGAAGAGGCGCGCGAGCGGCTTATAGAAGCCATCGCCGAGGCGGACGACGACCTGGCGACGAAGTACCTCGAGGGTGAGGAGCTGACCAGGCAGGAGCTCATCAACGGCCTCAAACAGGGCATCAGGGACGGTTTGATCGTTCCCATCCTGGCCGGCGCTTCGACCACCCAGATCGGCACCAAGGAGATTCTGGACGCCCTGGTGGACTTCATGCCGTCGCCCGCGGAGGTAGCGGAGCCCAAGACGGTGGACGGCGAGTCCTTCGCGCCCGATAGCGGGGGACCCCTGGCAGCGCTGGTGTACAAGACGTCGGCGGACCCCTTCGTGGGCAAGCTGTCTTATTTCAGGGTCTACAGCGGGAAGCTCAGTAGCGACTCGCAGGTCTGGGACGTCAACTCCGGCGAGGCCGAGAGAATCGGACAGGTCTTCTCCGTGAGGGGCAAGGACCAGGAGGCGATATCAGAGCTGGCGGCAGGGGATATCGGGGCCGTTCCCAAGCTGTCGTCGGTGCTCACAGGACACACATTGTGTACGAAGGAAAATCAGCTCACGCTCGAGGGCATGGAGTTTCCACCGACTGCATACAAGATGGCGGTCTTTCCCAAGACCAATGCGGATGTCGACAAGATGAGCACCTCGCTGTCGCGCATAGCGGAGGAGGACCCCAGCCTGGAGATTACCAGAGAACCCAATACCCTTGAGGTGCTGATCGGCGGCCTCGGCGACACCCACGTCGATATCGCAGTCGAAAAGATGAAACGCAAATTCGGCGTAGAGATGGACCTTCATATGCCGAAGGTCGCTTACAAGGAAACCATCGGCGGTCCGACCAAGGTAGAGTACAGACACAAGAAGCAGTCCGGCGGGCACGGCCAGTACGGCCACGTCTGGTTGGAGCTGGAGCCGCTGCCCAGGGGAAGCGGCTTTGAGTTCGCTCAGACGGTCGTGGGAGGCTCCGTACCCAGGGAGTATATCCCCTCAGTGGAGAAGGGCGTGCAGAAGGCCCTTGGCGGCGGCGCGGTGGCCGGATACCCCATCGTTGACATCAAGGCGACTCTCTTCGACGGCAGCTACCACACGGTCGACTCCTCGGGCATATGCTTTGAGATCGCAGGCTCGCAAGCACTGGTCAAGGGCGTGCAGCAGGCCGCCGCCGTCTTGCTGGAGCCCATCATGAAGGTGGAGATTACGGTGCCCGATGAGTTTGCGGGCGACGTTATCGGTGACCTCAACTCCAAGAGAGGCCGCATCCAGGGAATGAACCCTCTGGGCGACGGCACGACCACCGTAGAGGCGGAGGCGCCGCAGGCCGAGATGCTGAGATATGCCACAGACCTGCGGTCCATCACACAGGGCCAGGGCATGTTCACGATGGAGTTCGACCACTACGAGGACGTGCCCCAGCACATGATCGAAAGCCTCGTGGAGTCTCTAAAGGAGCGTGAAGAGGCAAGGGCCTAGCGACGGGCCATTCGCTAAAGCTGGATAAATTGTGGGGGCGGATTTCATTCCGCCCCCTTTGTTCTTTGCTGAGCTTCAGACACCGGTCAGGAAGATTCCCTCATACCCGGCACAACGCTGTGGACGGCGCCGCGATGGCCCTCAGGGCTGTTTCTGCCCGACCGGCCGCCGGCCAAATAGGGATCAACTCATCGGTGAACCTCAATGGAGGTGCCCTTCGCGGGGTTCACGCCGCCTTACGCCGTTTGCCAGATTGCCCGACTTTGAGAGCAGAAGCACGCCAAGAATTGTCATTGGAAGCACTATTATCTGGGATATCGCCACGTCGTGAAAACCGTGAAGACCAGCAACTGAAAGGCTCATTTCCATGGTCATCAGGTCCACTTCCACACTGTCATCTAGATTGACCGATCGTGATTCCGAAAAACCTTCGATAATCCGGTCGGCATAGCCATGACTATATCCATGAATGCTCACTCCGGGTACGGCTCCGAGAACGAATAGTATTGAAATGATAGAAGCCGAACCCACTGCACCGTGCCAGCTATTATTGTTCAGTCTAATTCGAGCGCTGAATTTCAGGCCTATGACTATTACGAACAAGGCCAGGGGAAGCAGAAGTGCGGTATCGCCAACGGCATGAATGAAGTGCCCAATCACGCTGTTGCGCTCTCCCGCGAAGGCTATGTGAAAGGACAACTGCCAAATCACCACGCCTAAGGAGAGAGCCGTCGCCATTATTCCCAGGTGTAAGACCGGTATCGCAAGCAAAGGTGCTCCGCTTGCATCTATAAAGACATTTTTCATTCGTTAACACCATGTCCGTGATCTTCAGATGCATCTTCGTGAGGAATATGCCCTGCGTCATCGTCATGGGCTGGCTCTTCGTCCATTTCATTTAGCGACGTCATTTCCATGGCCTCATCATTGATGGCGCTATGCGGTTCAAATCCGTGGGAGTGAGTTCCCGAATCTGCTGCGTGCACATGAGACGAGTTGCTATCGGCAACGCTCTGGTACGCGAATGCGAATCCGAATGCAGCCACAACTACTGCCGCTATCAATGCCATCAGAGAATATGCCGCCTGTCGTCTCGTAAAACGCAGGTCCGGCATATTCTCATCGTCTGGCTCCTGCGTAGCACCCGATGAAGAATTTCCAGTCATGTAAATAGCTCCAGAATAGATGAAATGATCTGCCTCTTGTGGACTAGAGCGAATCTGAGGAAGTCACAGGATTCTTCATAAAGGCCGCTTTTTATAATAGCTGAATACGAATCCAGTGACATTGGTGGCATCAATGTACTTCGATATGTGTACTCTACGAGCAATATTAGGAGTATTACACGTACTGGAGTAGGGTATTCACCCATGAGAGGTTTTTGAACTTTTTATATATTAAGTTCCAACCGCAGAAGTCTGGCCTCATTATTTCCCTACATACAAACAGGAATACTTCTCTATGCTCACAAGTCCGGTAGAACTTTGATGACAATTCAAATGTCTGCAATTGGGGTAATTAATGAAAAAATTTCATGAAAACCTGCTGGTTCGCTTCTCGTTCACCAGCTTCGGTATCATGTTTTCGCTGGCATTTGGCTTGGCATTCTATCTTTCGAATAGCCTCGGCCACGAGCTCGACGATATGAATGTCCACAACGCCGCGATGGCCACCCACAACGCCATGATGGCCGCCGGCTCATTCGATTCGATGAGTCAGCAGCGTATGTCGAACGATTTGGCTAACGACCAGCAAAACGGCATGGCGATGTTAGACACGATGCTTCCTACCGTCGACGGCTCAAACGCAGTCGATTCGCCTATCGCAGCCATGGGCAGCGAAACTGACATGACCATGGCTCATATAATTGAGAACGTCAGCAAGGTTAGTACAGCGACCGTCGGCATCGTAGGCGGCGCATTTTTCGTGCTTTACGCAAGCCTTGTCTTTATCGTGTGGGGAGGCTGGAAGACCATAAACCGTCAGCAGTCTTCACTCGTGACAGCTAACACGGATATGGAGCTGGCTAACCGAGAGTTGAAGATATTTACCACCAAGCTTGAAGACAGCAACCAGGAGTTGCAGGACTTCGCGTCTATCGCAGCCCATGATTTGCAAGAGCCGCTACGTAAGGTACAGGCTTTTGGTGACAGACTAAAATCCAGATACGCCGAGGCCCTGGATGAACAAGGCAGAGAGTATCTGGACAGGATGCAAAATGCATCGGGACGCATGAGTACTCTCATCAATGACCTGCTGACGTACTCAAGGGTAACCAGCAAGGGTGAGCCATTTGAACGTATAGATCTCAACATAGTGGCGAGCGAGGTTGTCTCCGACCTTGAGACGCGGATCGAGGAGCTGAGAGGACGGGTGGAGTTTGAACACCTGCCGACTATCGATGCGGACGCCATGCAGATGCGCCAGCTATTTCAAAATGTCATCGGTAATGCCCTGAAATACCACAAGCCTGGAGAAACGCCCTTAGTGAAGATCCAAGGAAAGATTATGAACGGCCTCGAGCCAGACGGTGCCCAGGGTGTCCCAAAGGATAAATTGTGTGAGATCACCTTCGGAGACAACGGAATCGGGTTCGACGAAAAATACCTCGACCGCATTTTTGGAATATTCCAGCGCTTGCAGACGCGCGGTGAATACGAGGGAACGGGTGTCGGCTTGGCGGTCTGCCGAAAGATCGTCGACCGTCATAGCGGGACCATCACTGCCAGAAGCCTGCCGGATCAAGGCGCCACTTTCATCATTACCTTGCCTGTGAAGCAGCACAAGGACGAAGGAGTTATCTCTCAATGACTACCTCAAGAAGACGAATTACGATTCTCATGGCCGATGATGATGCGGACGACCGTATGTTCGCCAAGGACGCGCTGGAGGAGGCCAGACTGGCAAACGACCTCCACTTCGTCGAAGATGGTGAAGAGCTCATGGACTACCTACGCCATCACGGTAAGTACGCCGGGCTCAACGGCTCGCCGAAGCCCGGACTTATCCTTCTGGACCTGAACATGCCGAGGAAGGATGGACGTGAGGCGCTCAAAGAGATCAAGGAAGACGACGAGCTCAAGAGAATACCGGTGGTCGTGTTGACTACTTCCCAGGCCCAAGAGGATATTTATCGTACCTATGATCTCGGAGTCAGCTCCTTCATCACCAAACCCGTCTCCTTCGAAGGGTTGGTAGACATTATGAAGACCCTGGGTAAGTACTGGTTCGAAATCGTGACCCTGCCTGCCAAATAACGATAATGGAACAAAGCATTTCTCCAATGAAAGTACTGCTCGTTGAGGACGACGAGGACGACTACATCATTACTCGCGACCTGTTCGGCGATATCGAAGGGGCGAAATTCGACCTGGATTGGGCCGCGACTTACGAGGCCGGGATGCAGGCTATCTCCCAAAGGGAGCACGACGTCTATTTTGTAGATTATCGCCTTGGAGAACATAGCGGACTGGACCTGATTCAAGAGGTCGTAAGGATCGGCTGTGAAGCTCCGTTAATCCTGCTCACCGGCCAGGGTGGCCGCGAAGTCGACGTGGATGCCATGAGGGCTGGAGCGGCGGATTACCTCGTCAAAGGTAGGATAGATGCCGAGCTTCTGGAGCGGTCCATCCGCTACTCCTTGGAGCACAAGAATGCGCAGCTAAAACAGGAACGGCTGATAGCCGAGCTTCGCGAAGCAATGGACAAGATAAAGACCTTGGGCGGTCTGTTGCCCATCTGTGCAAACTGCAAACGGATTCGAGACGACAAGGGCTACTGGAACTTGCTGGAATCGTACATAAAGGAACACTCGGGGACCGAATTTAGTCACGGAATCTGCCCGCCCTGCATGAAACTGCTATACCCCGGCTTCAAAGTAAGCCAAGAGCTCGAAGACGAACATTCAGATCACGAATGCGAACATCCGGAGCATGAAGCCTTTAATTCAAAGACGGAAAATCAGTAGTCGCTACATGAAAGTTGTAGATTTCTCAGATGGAGGAGACATAATTTATAGTAGAACTGATATAAAAGGTGTTAAGGATTTAAAAGGTAAAACAATAAGTCTATATGGTTTCGATGATTTTTCTTATTTGTTTGTTTTAGCTTTGTTGGATAAGTTTGGTTTGAAAGAGGAAGAGGTTTGAGGTGCGCGGATATAAGATTATGAGTTATCAGTTAAGAACTATCAGGAGGAAATATAAGAGGGTTGGTGGTGAAGGCCGCGACAATGGCTTAGAAGAAGGAAGAAGTGGGTGTGGAAAAGTGATCGAGCGTATCAGATGATCACGGAAACC
>JADFKI010000333.1 GCA_022565015.1 Chloroflexota bacterium | reverse complement strand
TCCTTGAGCCACGAAAAGCCTGCTGAGACTGGGTTTCCAGAAGCTCGCAAGTTCGTTCTCTAGCAGTCCAATGTGGTCGGCGTCCGGAGAGTAGACGTACGACCAACGTCGTTTGTTGCCTCTGACGCTTTCTAGAGCCTCCTTCGCTTGCCCAACGAGCTTTCTCAGCTCAGGGCGGTCGAACTCGGGCTGAAGCATCCCCATCTCCTTGAACGCGATCACCGTGGCCGAGCTGGCGATGTTGCGGTCGACCTGCCGGGCTTCCTGCGTAACGAATATGAGGGTCTGGTTTCTCTGTCGGGAGAGGTTCAAGACCGGTATAGACCGGGTACATTGGTAACACATAGACCGGGTACATGGGTAACACATTGGGCGATGATGGGAGCTATCCCATTAGGAGGAATGTGTTGTCCTGGAAAGAGACTAACCCGGAGAACGAACAAGTCCGATTCATTGAACGGTGTGAGGCAGGGGAAGTGACCTTCGTAGAGGCGTGCCGACAGTTTGGCATTAGTCGCAAGACAGGCTACAAGCGGCTCCAACGATTCCGGTCCTTTGGTTGGGACGGACTGGGAGATCGGAGCCGAGCTCCGCGTAGTCATCCCAATGAGACGCCTCGGGCGATAGCAGAGCAGCTGATCGCGGCTAAGCGGGTCCATCCGACGTGGGGGCCGAAAAAGGTGTTGGCATGGCTGCGAAGAGACGAGCCGCAGGTGTGTTGGCCGGCGCCTAGTACGGCGGGGAACATACTGGACCGAGCTGGACTGGTGAGGCGACGGAAACGGCGACGACGTGCCACACCTTGGAGCGAGCCCTTTGCTGCCGCCCGGCACCCTAACGACGTGTGGGCCATAGATTTCAAGGGATGGTTCCGCACTGGCGACGGGGTGCGCATAGACCCGCTCACCGTGCAGGATGCCGCGTCGCGGTACCTGCTGGTCTGCAACGGGCTGCCGCAGCCCAACGGGCCGCAGGTGCAAAGAGTTCTGGAGCGCGCCTTCAGGGAGTATGGACTTCCACGGGCCATCCGGAGCGACAACGGACCGCCCTTTGCAAGCGTAGGCCTGGGGAGCCTGTCTCCGCTGGCAATATGGTGGATCAAGCTTGGTATCATCCCCGAGCGGATCGAACCCGGCCACCCGGAGCAAAACGGACGGCTGGAGCGGCTGCACCGGACACTCAAGGCAGAGACGGCTTCCCCTCCTCAGGCAAGCCCAAGGAGGCAGCAGAGAGCCTTTGATGCCTTTCGCCAGACCTACAATGACGAGCGGCCGCATGAGGCTCTGGGACAGCAGCCTCCCGACCGTCGGTACCATTCGTCGCTGCGCTCCTACCCCGGCCAGGTATCCGCCCCGGAGTACGGGGTCGGCGTCACGGTGCGAAAGGTGCGCACCAACGGAGAGATCAAGTGGAAAGGGGACAAAATCTACCTGAGCGAGGCTCTTAGGGGGGAGCCCGTGGGGCTGTTGCAAAAGGACGATCGGTATTGGCATATTCGTTATGGACCTCTGGTCATAGGGCTCCTGGATGATCATACTCGTAGCGTCCAACGAACCCCTATAAAAGTGTTACCCATGTCCCCGGTCTAAGTGTTACCTATCTGCCCGGTTGCACAATGAGGGCGTAGATGACGCCCCTCCCTATAGCTCCCTCCCGCGAGGGGAGGGAGGACCTGCATGCCTTGGCAGCAGATACAGGGCCCATCATCAAACACAATCGGAGAAACGAAAAGCTAAAAAATCAGGAGATGACCAGGGGGATGCGCATCTCGTCCGGGCTGAGTCCTGAGTGGTGAGAGACCATCGCGGCGGCCTTGCCCTCACGGTCGCCCTCCGGGTAGTAGAACGCCGCCTCACCCAGGGAAAGGGCCACGTGAGAGCCTATGCGGGCACGAGTCTCGGGAGACATCGGTCCCGGACCAAACAGCTCGATCTCCTCGGCCTCCTCTAGGGTTATGAGCGCGAAGGAATCACCCGCGGCATCGAGAAAGAGGCTCGTGAAACGGTCCATGCTGTCCCGGCGCACGTCGAAGTGCATGACCCGGCGGTCGCCCGCCGGCGGATGCTTCAAGCACTTGATCATCTCATCGGATGGGCTTATTCGAAGGACACGGCTCTCGCGGCAGTCCAGAAGCCCGTGGTCCGCGGTCATGACGAGACGTGCCTTGTCCGGCAAGCCTTTGGCCAGGTCCCCCATGAGACTATCCGCGTCCATTGCCCGGGCCCGCGTCCCGGCGTGGTCCGTACCGAGCTCGTGGGCCGTCGAGTCCACGAACGAAATGTACAGGACCGTAAACGTCTGATCGCGGGCCCCATTTACCCTGTCCAAGATGTCTCTTACCGCGGCCGAAGCCCTCTTGTAGCCTGCTCGCCGCATACCGCCCGCCCAATACGTCGAGTAAGGGGTGTCCCAGATGGATTTAGGCAGCAAATACAGGCCGTCCCAGGCGGTCCGGCCAAGCTGCGACGGCTCGGGGTAGGCGGCCCCAGGGGAAACTCCCAGGTCGCCCAGTCCGGCCTCATCCGAGCGCCTCTGGAAGCGGATGATTGTGCTCACGTCTTGAAGGGCCGGCAGGTACGTGTGCCATCCCACGACCGCGTGCCGCGAGGGCCAGAGCCCCGTGGCCAACGACGTGAGCGCCGCCGGAGTCGTGGACGGAAACACCGTCGTCAGCTCGGAAGCGAGCTGCCTCTTGAGGAAGCTGCCAGTGGGCATCCTATCCAGGAAATTCATGCCGAGGCCGTCGACCACCACCAGCACGATATGGTCGGGGGACCCTATCAGACTACGTATGCGTTCGGCCTCCGAGCTTAAGCGGGCGGGAGCCGCCCCTATCAGCGAGGCGAGGGCGTTCGCCAGGTCCACGATGGAAGGCATCGCCTCGCCGGGGACCTTCAGCGTTCCCATGTCGAGAGCGTGCATTAACCGTTCTTGGCCTGTCATGTCATGATTCATTCCTTGGGGGACTCGACCTGAGTATATCCGCGTTGAGCCGGACGTTCAACGGCCGGGGCCGCCCACTCCGGCATGAAGGAGTCCCGCACTAATTAGCTATTCGAAACTTATATCTAGAATCGACCAGCCTTCGACAGGCTCGGGACGAACGGGCTGAAAAACCTCTCCGTTCGTGGTGTCCGACTCCTGAAAATGTATATCTTCGGACTCTCCGACTCCTATGAGGAATATCTTCGGAGTCCGATCCATCGGACCGATTCGTCAGAGAGCTTGTCGAACAATCTATTGAGATAGTTTCTCAGGGGCCTCGAACCATTGTACTTCGTCCAGGCCATAAAGAAGAAGAAT
>JADFKI010000081.1 GCA_022565015.1 Chloroflexota bacterium | reverse complement strand
GCTACATCCTCGGAAGGCTGGCGGGCTGGCAGATGGAGAGGACTCTGAGGTTCGCCGTCGCCGCGGCGTCTCTGCAATGTACTATAGTGGGCCCCGTGGCCTTTCCTCTGGCGGAGGTGGAGTCTCTGGCTTCAGGCCTTACAGTCGAGTCTTACGGCCCGCTGATCTGAGCACCAGCCGTTCCGCCCCATTCGGGCGACGACCACTTCGAATTCCCGGACCGATTTAGAGCAACCTGCCTGAAGTCCATCTAGGTTCACTACGCCGCCGAGGCTGGCGACCAGGTCCCAAGAGTGCCCTCCGATACCTGCGCCGTCTTACGGGTCGACGTCTCGACTACGAAGACGTCCGTCGCATCGTCGTCGGGAAGCGCCGTCCTGCGAGTCTGATGGCCAAGCTCACCGGCGAAGACCAGCCGTGAGCCGTCGGGAGACCAGGGCGTGTGGGACTGGCGATACTGGTCGAAGAACATGAACATCGTCAGCTGGCTGCGACTTGGCCGAAAGTCGTCATGATACGAGACGTTCCGAGATTCAAGCTCGAGCGTCGCCCAGCGTATCGACCCCTCGCCCGCCTCGGAGGGAACGACAAGGGCGATCAGGGACCCGTCGGGGGACCAGAAGAAGCTCAGCAGACGACCGTCATAGAGCCGGACCCCTTCCCCTGTAATGGCATCGTAAAGCCACAGGCCGGAATAGTATCCCATGCCGCGGTCAAGATCCCTGCATATGGCGATGGCCTCGCCGTCGGGACGATACGCCATCGCGACTGCGCCCTCGATTTCGGTAAGAATTCGGCTTCCGCCCTCTTCGACGTTACCGAGCATCAAGGCCTGCCTCGATCCCACAAGCTCACCAAGCATGGCCATCTCAGGCCGGACCGGGCTCCAACAGGGCGACATGTAGTATTGCGAGGTGACGGGGACCTGGGCTACATCCCGGCTCTCTGAGTTTACGAGGTAATGGAGATGGTGGGCGTGAGCCAAAAGATAATGTGAGTCATGGGCCCACGACACGAATAGAGGGCCGCCTCCCAGGATCTCTTTTGAGGCGCTTTCGCCCGCACCGTCCGCCAGAAACAGGGTGAGCCCCTTCTCCAACGTCTGGGCTACGATGGCGATAGTAGAACCGTCGGGGGACCAGAGCATGTAGTGTGGCGTTCCCTCGGAGATAGCGTCCGTTCCAGGCTGGTTGACGTGTACCTCCCGGCCGCCTCCGCCGTCCGGCGTCGAAACGTAGACCCCGAGCCTCAGATCGCCGTTGGTGGGCGGACGAAAGCGGGAGAACGCCAGCGAGGACCCGTCCGGCGACCACGTAGGCCACGAATACTTGAACTCTGGGGGCGATATCTCCCGCCATCCTTCTAAGGATTCGTCGGAAACCCGAATAAGACCGTCCCTTCCGACGACGGCGAGGCGTGTCATGACCGGTCCCACCGCGCATTACGATAGTCCTTAGTCCTCTCTACGGTTTGAGGATCGAAGGGAAGGTCTATGTCGTGGCGATGAGAGGGAGCCAGGGCATCTACCTCGGTCGGAAGCTCAGCCGCCAGCTTGTTGTAGACGGCCTCGGACAGCAGGGGCAACGAGGCGACGTCTTCGGCGTTATAACGCACGAGCGTATCCCTGGCGGCCGCGTCACCGTTCAGCCACATCCGCCACATCAGAACGGCGTCAAACCCATCAAGCTCGCTGAGCGCCGACGGTCGCGCGAGCCCCAGCTGCTTTTCGATGGACTTCAGGCCGCCGCTATAGCCCGCCTTCTTCAGGGGAAATCTCAGGTCGATGTGCGCCATGTCCTTGAATATGTCTCCGAAATGGTGCTCGACGTAAGGCAGGTCAAAGGCCGCGCCGTTGAACGTAACGACGAGATCGTACTGTTCCAGCGCCTCTCGCAGATCCTCCAGGTTCTCATCGTGTACGAAGGCCTTGTAACCCTGGGAGTCCAGGATTCCTACCATAGTGATGTAACCGAAATGCGGAGACAGCCCCGTCGTTTCGATATCAAGGAACGCAGCGTTGTCCCTGAAGTCGCTGTAAAGACGCCACCTTTCGCCGCCGGGCAGACTGTTGTGAAAATACCTGGCTTGACCTTCTTCAAGCCTCTCTTGCGACTCGTGGACCAGCGTCTGAAGCCCCGACCGGCGTCGTTCTATTCGGTTAGGTAGGAAATCCGAAGCTAAAAATTCGCTCCAGTCGGAGATTCCAGATTTCCAAATCTCCCGTTCGGTAACGCTCCCGACTCCGGGCAGGTGTATAAAAGTGCGGCCTAACAACGGTGTGGTGGTCCAACCCTTTGAAGTATTGTGAGAAGTGTAGCGGACGGACTACGGCAATGTCCATCTGCGGCGCCGAGGCGGATCTACCGGCTAGTCGGCGGTCGCGGGAGCCTCCTGTAGGAGCCCACGCCTGTAGATGTTCCGAAGTGACCGGTACTGCCAGCTAATGAGCATGACCGCGATGAAAACCAGCCCGCCGCCGATCAGCAAGACCGGTGCGTTCAAGCGGTCTGCAAGTGCTGCGTTGAAGAGGTTCGCGGTCGCCATCATTCCGCCGATATGGACCGAGTATATGCCGCCTACCCTGCCGCGAACGCTGTCGGACACGATGGACTGAATCATCGTGTGCGTCAGGGTCATGAAGGCCGCCTGGCTCACGCCCATCAGCACGGCGCCGACGAGAGCCATCGGGATGGAGGAGGACAGGCCAAGGATAATGGGCGTGACGCCGCTAAATAGCCCCAGATAGAGGAACAGCCTTCCCCTGGTGACCTCGCTTTGGACTCCAGCCAGAGTCAACGAGGAGACCAGCGCCCCAGCGCCTATGGCCATCATGAAATAGGCAAAGCCCGCATTTCCCATGTCGAGCTTTTCGCTGGAAAGTACGGGCAGTAGAGATTCGAAGGACATCGTCAGCCCACAGTGGAACAGTGCGAGGAAAACGATAGCGCGTAGGTTCGGTGTCTTGTAAACGTAGACGGCGCCCGCCGCCAGATTCCCGAGAAAGCTCTGATTCTTGTCGATGCTTCCCGTTGAGGCGGTCCGTATTCGCAGGGTTTGTACCAGGCTGATCGCGTAGAAGCCCGCGCATAAGAAGAAAGCGCCCGAGGGGCCAACCAGCACAAGGAGGGGCGCTATGGCCGCCGGACCGAGAAGGCGAGAGCCCTGCATCGTGGCCTGGCTCAAGGCTATTCCGTTCAGAAGGAGCCTGCGTGGGATCAGGTTGGGAAGCAACGCCTGCCCTGCCGGCATCTGGGCCGCACGGGCCGAACCGTTGACTATGGACAAGACGACGACGTGCCAGATCTCCGCGTTGCCCGTCAGAACAAGGACGCCGAGAAAGAATGTGTGGCCAAGGTTCAGGGCGAACATCGACGCCAGCACGGCCCTCCGGTCGAATCGGTCCGAGAGGTAGCCGGTAAACGGCGATACCACCATTCTGGGAATCATGGCGCCGAAAGTGACTACGCCGACCCAGAGAGACTGGTTCGTTTCGGCGAGCTGGTAAACGAGCAGGCCGCGCGCGACGATCAGGGCCCATGCGGCGGCTCCCGCGGACAGATTCGCAGTCCAAAGGGTGCGATAATCTGGGAAGGCCAGGGAGGCCAAGAAACCGCCGGCGCCCTCCTTTTCGGTCTGAGGTCCTCTATTCAATTCGAACCTTCAATATTATTCGTCCGACGGAGGCCGCTGGAAGCGCTTCAGGCTACGTTCACGCATACGGGCTTTACGCCGTTGATGATGTAGCCCAGCCGGTTCCAAGCGGTCTCCATCGGCTGAACGTTCCCATCTTCATCCACGGCACGGCATATGAGCGTATTGTGGCCCTTCCTTGAGGGCGTCCAGCTGAAGTTCCACTGCTGCCAGGCGAAACGGTGGCGCGGGCCCACCAACTCGGCATCGCCCCACGTCTCGCCCCCGTCGTCGCTGACCTCTACACTGGCGATGTGGGCAAATCCGGACCAGGCGAGGCCGGTCACATTGTATGACGTCGATTCCAGCGATTCCCCTTGATTCGGCCAGCTGATGAGCGATTTTACCTTTATTTGCGCGACGGGGTCTACGGTACCATCCTCGTTTTCGATGATGTAACGGTCGGTCTGAAAGAAGCCGCTGTAGGACTCCTCGAGCACGCATATGCGCCTGAGCCACTTGACCGACGCCATTCCATACCAGCCAGGCACTATGAGGCGGACCGGATAGCCATGCTCCACGGACAGAGTTTCGCCGTTCATTTCGATGGCGAGAAGGGTCTGAGGATGAGTCGCGACCTCCGTCGGAAGGCTTCTCAGGTAGGTCATCTCCTGGTGGCCCGGCTCGGGTTCGCCGGAATCCAGCCCCTCAAACAGCACCTCCTTCGCGCCTTCCCTGATGCCCGCCCTCTCCAGTACACAGCTCAAAGGCACTCCACCCCAAATCGCGGTGCTGACCGCGCCGCTCTGGAATGGATTGCCGGGCACCTTTGGCTGAAGGTCGCTTCTGTTGTTGCCGGCGCATTCCATCGTTATCGGAAGCGTCTGTTTAGGCAGGCAACGTAAGTCTTCGAGGGAAAGATCAAGGGTCTGGTCGACATGGCCGTCGATAACAAGATTCCACGAGCTCGGTATATCGGCAGGCGTTGAAAAGTGGTTGCGGACGTAGAAGTGAGGATTTGGCGTGAGCCACGTCTGGAGTGAGTTTTGAGGAGTTTCGCCGATGAAGGGGCTCTCATCGATCGGCACCAGTCCATTTCGTTCTGGCTGAGTTCGCGGGGATACTGCAGGCATCCCACCGGACTCAGCCTGGATACACGTACAGAGGTTCATTGAAGCCTCCTTTTTATGTGTTGATAGTGGCCATTACAGGCTTGCGTTAGGCCTAATGTACCCTAAGAAGGCGGTTATGGCAAGGGAGACGACACACATCGACCCGTCCGTGCGCTTTGAACGAGGACTTGGGGTTATGACAGGGCAGCCTCGCAAATGTATACTGGTGCCGTAATTTTCGTCACCACAACGTGCGGGACTGCGATCTCGAAGGAGGCACCATGGCCGGAACCATACCAACCCAGGATGAGGTACTAAGCTACTTTGACAAGCTCAGCAACTGGGGGAGATGGGGAGATGAGGACGAGCTGGGCACTCTAAACTTTCTCTCGCCCGCAAAGACCAAGCGGGCCGTCTCGCTGGTGGAGGACGGCACGACCATTTCGTGCGCCAGGACCATATCCTGGGAGCCAGCGCCCGACGTCTCCTCAACTCCCATCCACTACATGGTGGAGAGCGGCGAGGGATGGGCCTCGGGTGATAAGGTCACGACCAGGGCGGCCCAGGGCTCCACGGACTTTTTCGGTCTTGTGTTTCATGGCTTCACGATCACGCATATCGACAGCCTCGCCCACTTTTTCTGGGAAGGCAAGATGTACAACGGCAGGCCCGCCCATCTGATATCGACGAGCATGGGGGCGACGGTCGAATCCGTCGAGGTCGCCAAGAACGGCATCGTGAGCCGCGGCGTGCTCGTTGACGTGCCGATGATTCGCGGCGTGGACTGGGTAGAGCGGGGCGAGGGCGTCATGCCCGAGGATATACTGGCCGCGGAGGAGCGGTGCGGCTTTCGAATCGAGGAGGGTGACGTACTGCTCATCAGGACCGGGAATCTGCATAGAAGAAATGTCGAGGGCCCGATAAATCCACGAGAGGTGGGCTCCCCTGCCTGTCAGGCCGCCTGCCTGCCACTCTTCCACGAGCGCGGCGTCGCCGTAATGGGCAGCGACACCGGGAACGACGTCATGCCCTCCCAATACGAGAAGCTTTCCAACCCCGTTCACCAGGTTGGCATTACGGCGATGGGCCTGTGGATTCTGGATAATCCAGACCTCGAGGAGCTGTCAGAGATGTGCAAGGCTCGAAACAGGTGGGAGTTCCTCATCTCCATAAATCCGTTGAGGCTCTATAACACCACGGGTTCGCCGGTGAATCCCATCGCGATTTTCTAACATTCGGATATCGGCTTCCAAGCGGAGAAACCTAAACAGGTCGTCTGAACGTATAAGATTCAGGGCTTTGGCAAAACAGGCGTGTTAAATTTTGGTCTTGCGGGGAGATGTTTGTCCAAAGCCCGGGAATTTTCCTTATTAGTTCTGGATGGGACGGTGTTAGTTCCCACTAATAGCCTATCCGAAAACTGCCACGAATGGTTCGACAAGCTCTCCGCAGAAGCGGTCCGTAGAGACGGACTCCGATCTGATTCTGCCTAAGGTATCGGAGAGTCCGAAGATATACATTATGAGGAGCCGGACACCACGAACGGGCAATCTTCCGTTCGTCCTGTCCGACTCTTTGAACAGAATATCTTCGGACTCCGCCGCAACGGAGAGCACTGTCGAAGGACCGTAAAACGTCAAATTAAGGTTTTCGGATTGGCTCTAAATGGATGGGCGTCCGACAGCATAAGAGGCCGGATATTTTCGGCTGGGTATCGGCACGGCGCATGGCAGATGTGCGACCTGCGTCACCCAACGACAGGCCATGCAATCTCATATGAAATGAAAATGGGCGGCAGGCAACGTTTTGCGATTCGACACTCCCTGCTAGAATTGCCCTATGGAAAGCCTTTACGACATGGACGACGCGGGCGACTCGAAGGTCGGGCCGGAAACGGAGCCGGCACCGGTCGAAGATGGCCCACGCTCCAAAAGCATTCAGCTCCTTGAGTTCGACCTGATTCGTGAGAGGGTGGCGGACTTCGCTTCATTCTATCCCGCGCGCTTGCTCGTCCTCGGACAGGGCCCGTCCTATGTTCGGCTAGAAGTCGCGGACTTGCAGCGGGAGACGGTGGAGGGTCGAGCGCTGCTGGACGAGCGGGGCGACGTGAGCCTGCAAGTGTCCTCCGATGTTACGCCCGCCATCAAGCGCGCCTCCCTCGGAGGCATCCTGTCCGGCATGGAGCTGCTGGAGGTCACCGAATCACTGGAAGTGCACCGGCGCGCCAAGAACGCCGTGCTTTCCGTCCGGCATAAGGCGCCCACCCTCGCCGAGCTCGCGCAGGGAATACCGGACCTGGATGAGCTTCGGAGGCAGATACGCTCCCGCATCGGCGACAACGGGGCTGTCCTGGACGACGCGACCCAAACGTTGAGGGCCTTGCGAAGCCAGATCAGGCAGGCCTATGACCGCGTCGCAGGCGCTCTCAGCACCATAATACAGTCCCCCGTCGGACAGGAGGCCCTGCAGGACAACGTGATCTCAGTGCGCGGCGACAGGCTGGTGGTGCAGGTCAAGCAGGAGATGCGGCGGCGCATACCCGGCATCATTCACGACGCTTCCAATACCGGCGCCACGATATTCGTCGAGCCCTTCTCGACCGTTGAGCTCGGCAATACCTGGCGCGAGCTTGCCCTTGAGGAAGAGCGGGAGATAATCAGGATTCTCAGGGACCTGACGAGTCTCGTAGGCCAACTCTCCGACGACATTCTTCAAGGCAACGATCTTACGGCAAGGCTGGACTTCATCTTGGCGAGGGCTAGGTATAGCCAGTCGATCGGCGGCGTGTGCGCGATGCCGATATTGCCGGCTCCGTCAGGTGACGGCGAAGCCCACGGCAAATCGACCATCAGGCTGATTCAGGCCCGGCACCCGCTTCTGGGCAGCGATGGCGTTCCCATAAACCTGAGCATCGGCCCGGACTGGTCCGTGCTTGTCGTGACGGGGCCGAACACCGGCGGCAAGACGGTCGCCATGAAGACGGTCGGCCTGCTGGCGCTGATGCACCAGTCCGGTCTACAGATACCTGCTGATGACGGTAGCTCGCTTCCCGTCTTCGACGGCATTTTCGCGGACGTCGGAGACCAGCAAAGCATCGAGCAGTCGGTGTCCACGTTCAGCTCCCATATGCAGAACGTCGTGGATATCCTTCGAGTAGCCACCCCGAATTCTCTCGTTCTCCTGGATGAGCTGGGCACGAGCACCGACCCTGAAGAGGGGTCCGCGCTGGCAAAGGCTATATTGCAGGACTTCGCCGAACGCGAAATCACGACTATTGTCACGACCCACCATCGGTCGGTGGCTACCTTCGCCGAGGCGACGCCGGGCATGATGAACGCCAGCGTACAGCTGGACGCCAACACGTTGAAGCCGACGTACCACCTGACCACGGGCGTGCCCGGGCGAAGCTACGCGATGTCGGTGGCGGCCAGCCTTGGCCTGCCCCAGAGGCTGATGGAGCAGGCACGCTCGCTGATGGAGCCGCAGTACCTTCGTTTCGAGGACTGGTTGAATGAGCTGCAACGAGAGCGTGAGCAGCTACAACAACGCTTGCAGCAGGCCGACGAGACACAGGCCCACCTGGAGTCGCTTCGCTCCCAGCTGACCGAGCAGATCGACTACATCGTGTCTCATCGGGACGATATCCTGGACAGCGTCCGTCGAGAGCTGCTCAGCCAGTACGAGGAGACCCGGGGCCGGCTCCGAAAGGCCGAGGCGGCCCTCTCATGGAGTACGGCCCCTCAGCAGCCTTCGAGATTTCGGCAGGACGTCGCCAGGTTCCGGCGAGAAGTCGAGGAAGGCAGGCCGCAAATGCCCAGCCCCGCGCCCCTGCGAGTCCCGGAGAGGCCCCTTGCCGTGGGCGATACCGTATTTGTCAGGGGCCTCAATCTCAAGGGCACCCTGGTATCCCTACCAGAGCAACAGGGCGATGCAGAGATCAGCATCGGCAGCGTCAAGATTCAAGTCGACCCGAGGCGGCTATCGATCGTTGACGGTCCGTCTGAGCCAACAAAGCCCGGGGTAAGCATCGATCTGGGCCCCGTGCTCGAAAGCGCCGAGCTCGACCTTCGTGGACAACGAGTGGAGGAATCGCTGCTCAAGCTGGAGGAGCTCCTGGACAAGGCGGTGCGAGACGGCCTGAGCACGCTGCGAGTGATACACGGCCGCGGCACCGGCGCTCTGAGAAACGCCGTACGGGAGCACCTGCGGAGACATCCCCTCGTGGGCTCATTTGGTCCGGAATCCCCTGAGCACGGTGGCGACGGCGCCACGTCAGTGCAGCTGAAATAGCGGCAGGCGAAAATTGCGGCTGCGAATCTTCCATGTGACGGTCTCGATTCTTGTCATGATAGTCGTCCTCTTAATCTTCTCCTGCTGGTCCCAAAGCTCGGGCGCGACCCCGGAAACTGTCGAGGAGTTGCCGTCGCCGGTAGTCGAGGTTGCCACCGAGACGGCTACTGTATCGGCAACGGCCTCGGGGCCCACCGTGGAGCCGACATTGACGGCGACGCCTGCCGCACCATCCCAGAGTCGCCAACCCACGGCGACTCCAACGACCGCTGCCCCTACAATAACGCCTGTCTCAACTCTCGAATCTGATGAGGGACCAGCGGTGAAAATCGGCGATGTGACTTTTGCGGCCGAGATCGCCAACACCGGCGAGCTAAGGACAAGGGGCCTTTCGGAGCGGGACTCCCTTGACTCCCAGACCGGTATGCTGTTCATATTCGACGACGGCAGGGCTTCGGCGTTCTGGATGAAGGGCATGCGCTTTCCGCTGGACTTCGTATGGATAGGCAGCGGCTGTACCGTCGTCGCCGTCACGAAGGACGTGCCAAACGCAGCGCCGGAGACCCCTAGCAGCGAGCTGCCGCTCTATCGGTCATTCGTTGAGGCCGAGTACAACCTCGAAATCAACGCCGGTGAGGTCGAGAGGCTCGGCATAAGCGTCGGCGACTCCGTGGCTTTCGAGGGGATCAACGTCCGGGGCGCCAGCTGCTAGTTTGTTTGACGTCTGTAAGCTAACCTGATTTATCCGGCTTCAAGGGCTCCATGTATGACGAACCCCGTCCCAAAGCTAAGAGTGGTGTTCATGGGCACGCCGGCGTTCTCCGTGCCTGTGTTTCGCGGGCTGCATGAAGCGGGCCACCAGGTCGTCGGCGTCTACACGCAGCCGGACCGGCAGACGGGCCGAGGCCGAAAGCTTTCGCCGTCGCCGGTAAAACAGGTCGCACTCGAGCAGGGAGTTCCCGTCCTGCAGCCCGCCTCGCTTCGCAACGATTCTTCCGTAATAGAGGAGCTGGCGTCGTTATCGCCGGACGTCATAATCGTTGCCGCCTACGGCCTCTTCCTGCCGCCCGAGTTCTTCGAGCTTCCCACGTACGGCAGCCTCAACGTCCACCCATCCCTCCTGCCGAAATACAGGGGACCGGCGCCGGTCGTTACGACAATCCTGAACGGAGACGACGTGGCCGGGGTCTCGATAATAAGGCTCATCGAGCGAATGGACGCGGGCCCGATACTGGCCCAACGCGAGACTCGGGTAGGTGCGTCGGAAACCTCCGAGGAGTTGACTCCCCGCCTGTTCGAGCTGGGCGCGGAGCTGCTCATCGACATATTGCCGGACTGGGCGGCGGGCAAGATCGTCGAGCAGCCGCAGGACGAGCGTAAGGCTACGACCACGCACCTGCTGTCGCGGGAGGACGGCGAGATTGACTGGTCCAACTCGGCGGACTACATATCACGTCAGGTCCGCGCATACGTCCCGTGGCCGGGCACGTTTACTCGCTGGCAAGGCGAGACACTCAAGATCGTAAGCGCCACGGCTGGTGAAGGCCAAGATGCACCGATGGGTAATACGGGCGAGGTCGTTGCTCTGAGTGACGGCGTAGGCGTTGTCACGGGCGCAGGCCTGTTGCGACTGTCCGAGCTACAGGTGGCAGGGCGCAGGGCGGTTGCCGTTAGCGACTTCCTACTGGGGCACCTGGATTTCGTTGGTTCCCATCTGGGGCTTTAAAAGGCTGATGAAATAGGGAGTGCAGTCCGCCTCAGGCCGATTGCCGGGAGCCTGAGGGTGTCCCTCGGATACATATCTCTTCCCCTTCCTTATTCGAATGGGCGCCAGAGGGAAGGTCGAATGAGTTTTTGAGCGCCCTATTAGTGGTATAATCCGGCGAATCAGAGGGCAAATTCCTGTATTTCCCGACATGCTGCGGGTTGCGAAAGGAGAGCGCATGGACCAGGCGTTGGAAGGCGTAAAGATACTCGATCTCAGCAGGGTCCAGGCAGGCCCGTCATGCTCACAGCTACTGGGGTTCCTGGGCGCGGACGTTCTCAAGGTCGAGGACACGGAAGGCGGAGACCGCACTCGCTGGGAGCTCGCCCATCGGGACGACCAGGATTCCGTCTACTTCACCATCTTCAACAACAACAAGCGTGGCATTACCCTGGACCTGAAGTCCAAACGGGGCCACGAAATCCTGGTGCCGCTTATCGAGTGGGCCGACATCGTCCTGGAGAATTTCTCCAAGGGTGTCATGGACCGCCTGGGCCTTGGCTACAACCAGCTCAAGGAGATCAATCCAAGAGTGATCCATGCCAGCATAAAGGGATTCGGGGAGTACGGCCCGTGGAGCGAGTTCCGCAGCTTCGAGACGGCCGCGCAGGCTACCGCCGGCCTCATGGCGGCCAACGGACACGAGGACGGCCCGCCGCTTTCAGCGCCGATTGGCGCCGGCGACTCGGGCACGGGCCTTCACATGGCCATCGGCATTCTGGCCGCGCTGCGCCAGCGGGATTCGACCGGCGAGGGCCAGCACGTCGAGGTCTCGATGCAGGACGGGCTCGTCAACCTCATGAGGATACGCCTGCTCCGCAGCCTTAGCGTCGGCACGCCCAATAGAAGGTCCGGTGGAATGGGCTGGAGCGGCATCCCAAGCGTGTTTCGCAGCGAGGGCGGCGGCCACGACGACTACGTCATGATCCACGTGAGAGGGGCGCTCTGGGAGACCATCCTCGCCGTGATCGGAAGGTCCGAGCTCATCGGCGACGAGCGCTACGATACCGACGAGGCGCGGGGAGAACGTGGCGAAGAGGTCAGGGAGATCATCGAGGAGTGGACGACCCAGCACTCCAAATACGAGGCCTTCGAGACGCTGGCCAACGTCGGCGTCTGGAGCGGCGCGGTCATGAGCCCCGAGGAGGTCATCACCAACGAGCACCTCATCGCCCGCGAGATGATCGTCGACGTGGAGGATGATGTTCGCGGCGACTACAGGATGATCGGCTGCCCCATAAAGATGCAGAAGTCGCCGGCCGTCGTGAAGAAGGCCCCGCGCTACAGCGAGCACACGGACGACGTGCTGGTGAACATGGCGGGCGTGTCCCCGGACGAGCTCCCCAAGCTCCGCGAAGAGGGCGTCATCGTTTAGGTTTTTTGGCTATTTTAGCTTACCCGATGTGTCGGTGGATGAACGCGGTCATCTGCTCGAGCGTCTGCTTGGCAACCGGCAAGGAGAGATCGCTCAACAAGCCTGCGCCATCTTCCTCGAAAATGGTCACATCGATCTGGCCACCAGCCTCGCGGTACCGTCGGACGAACTCGTCGAGATCCGGGCGCGGATGCGCCGCCTCGTGGCTGCGTGCCAGGCACAGCACCGGCGGCAGGGCGGTGCGC
>JADFKI010000080.1 GCA_022565015.1 Chloroflexota bacterium | reverse complement strand
TACCGACCCATGATGGTATGCAGCAGATAATCGCCTTCATCCTTGGCGATCGTCGGACTGCTGCGCCAACTGACAGGCGCTTCCAAGGTTGCGGCTTCCGCCGTCGCCAGAGAGATCGCTCCAAAGGCTCGCAGCCTGCGCGCGGCCCTCCCAAAGGTCGTTGACCGGATCGTAGCGAGTTCCATTCGTATCCTCCTGGCCTGCCCCGCATCGGAGAGAGGCTATGTTTCATTCGTCGACTCCCATTCTAGAATTCCTGGTGTAGCCTGCCATCCGGCATGTCCCCGATTCTGTGACGCCGATGGTCTGGTCCCTACATCATCCGCAAGGTTGAGCTTGTGATCGCCCATTCGTATTACCAATGACCGCGGGCGGAGTCGGGCCGGAAGCTGCCGGGGGGCGGGAAATTATTCTGTGATGTCCGAGCGTCAGGAAACTTGACGCCTTACGAGACCAAGCCTAAACTTTCAGCAAATCCTATTTGACGGCTTGAGTCAGGTTTGTGGGTGCGATGGACGAGGACAATCGGGAGTTGAGCGCGCTCCATAAGCGGCTCCAGGAGCTCGAAGCCAGCGAGCGCGAGCATGCCAGGGCAGAGGAGCAGGAGCGCTTACGGACTCGAGAGCTACAGGCGCTATTTGACGTGGCGGGCATTTTGGTCGAGCCGGGAAGCTTTGAGACCAAGGCGAGCCGCGCTCTGGAGGCGCTGGCGGACGCTGTTCAGGCCGAATGGGTGGCGCTGCGAATATACGATGAGGAGGTGAAAGGCCTGAGACTTGTCGCGGCGATCGGTTCGGGACTGGAAGAGGCGCCTCCCATTCCCGTATTGAGGGGCGGACAGCTCATGTCGGGTATCGCCTTCGATCAGGGGGAGCCGGTGGTCGTCAACGACTACCCTTCTTACCCCAGCGCCGACCCGGCCAGAGTAGCTCACGGCATCAAGTCTGCGATCTCCTTGCTGCTCAGGGCGGACGGTCGCGTCGTCGGGTCGCTGAACGTCAACTCCAAGGAGTCCGGCCACTTCACGCCGGACAGGGTCCGCTTCCTTACGGCGATTTCAGACGGCCTCGGCGTCCTGATGGAAAACGCCAACCTCGCGGAGCAGGCCCGCAACAGGGAGGAACAGTACAGGATGCTGTTCGAGAACTCTAGAGATGCGGTCTTTATAGCCGACCACGGTCGCTTAGTCGATGTCAATCAGGCAGCGTTGGATATGTTCGGCTATAGCCGCGAAGAGGCCTTAACAATCTCGACTCTCGATATCTTTGCGGATCCAGAAAAACAGAAGACCATGGATCGGATACTTGCTGAGACGGGAAACGTCAAGGGCTTTGAGGCCAAATTATATAAGGTGGACGGCAGTGAGATAGACTGCGAGATCACGGCGACAATTCAGTTATCCGGCGACGACCCGTGGCCCACTACACAGGGAATCATCAGAGACGTGACGGAGCAAAGACGGGCCGAACGCGCCTTGAGGGAGAGTGAGGAGGAGGCGCTCAGACTCGCCCACGAGAACGCCGTGATGGCGGAGATCGGCCGAATTATCAGCGCGTCGCTCGATATCGACGACGTGTACGATAGCTTCGCCGAAGAGGTGCGAAAGCTCGTGCCCTTCGATAGAATCGATGTCAACCTCGCCAATTTAAACGAGGGAGTTGTGACTCATGCATACTGGACCGGACTCGAGATGCCCGGGCGGCACAGGGGAGATGTGTCTGGGCTCAGGGGGACGGCTTTGGAAGAACTTTGCCGCACAGGTTCTGGTATTCTCTTCCATCCAGAGGACGGAGAGCAGGTAACCAAGCGATTCCCTGGGCTGTTACCCGCGTTTAACTCGGGGCTGAGATCCTTCGTTGGTTCTCCATTAGTTTCCGGAAACAGGGTAATCGGCGGTCTGTTTTTAGCTTCGACGCAGCCCAACGCGTACACAGAGCGGGACCTGGAACTAACCCAGCGCGTGGGCTCCGAAATTGCTGGGGCCATCGCCAACGCCAACCTCTACGCCGAGCGTCAGCGGGCGGATGAGAGAGTTCGCGAATCTCTGCAAGAGAAGGAGGGACTTCTGGAGGAGATCCAAGTGCTTTACGGCCAGGAACGGCGAAAGGCGGACCAGCTTCAGGTTATCAGCGAGGTCAGCAGAGACGTGGCCTCGATCCTTGACCTTGACCTCTTACTGGACAAGACCACCGACCTAATTCAGTCGACATTTGGGTATCTCCAGGTCGGCGTCGGCATAATCGAAGGCGATCGCCTGGAAATCAGGGCCATGACCGGAAACGACCGGGTAGGCCGGCCTTCTGCAGATGCGCCATTGAGCGTTCGAGTCGGGGAAGAGGGTATTACTGGATGGGTAGCTGCAGCAGGTGAATCAATGCTCGTGCCAGACGTCAGCAGAGAGCCGCGTTACCAATATCTTCCCGGAGCGATAGAAGTTCGCTCTGAGCTGGCAGTACCGATTAAGGTAAAGGGCGAAGTCATCGGAGTGGTGGACGTTGCGAGCGATGAGTTGGAGCGGTTCGATGAGAGCGATCGCGTGGTGCTCCAGTTGCTGGCGGACAATATTGGCGTCGCTATAGACAACGCCAGACTGATGGGGGATGCGCGGGAGCTTGCCGTGTTGGAGGAACGGAATCGAATGGCCAGGGAGATACACGATACAATGGCGCAGGGCTTCACGGGAATCGTTCTTCAGCTCGAAGCGGCGGAGCAGGCTTTCGAAGAGGCGCCGGCCGAATTGCCCGATCACCTGGCTCGCGCGAAGACTCTCGCAAGGGAGTGTCTGCAGGAGGCCAGGCGTTCCGTATGGGACCTGCTTCCGAGGGCCTTAGAAGAGCATACCCTCGCAGAAGCACTCAGAGAAGAGGTCCGTAAATTTGCTTCCGAAGGGCCAACTCGGGCTGACCTTAGAGTGTCCGGTAATCTTCGCGAGATATCCTCTTACGCCCAGACGGCTCTTTTGCGAATCTGCCAGGAGTCGCTTACCAACGTAAGGAAACATGCCAGGGCCACTGAAGTAGAATTACATCTGGATTTTGATAGCGAATCCATACGGCTATCGATAAGCGATAATGGGGTCGGAATACAATCCGGTGGCGGGGGTGACGAGACGGGGGAGGGCGGATTTGGCATCAAAGGTATGGAACAACGCGCAAAGCTGTTGCGCGGCGTTCTCAAAGTCTCGAGGGGCGCAAATAAAGGAACCAGGGTAGAGGTTACGATTCCAGTCGAATGATTCACTCCGGGTATATTCTCCGAAGGAGCTACCAGACATGGACAGCATAAGAATTATGATAGTGGACGACCATACCGTGGTTAGGGATGGCCTGTCTACTATGCTTGGGCGGCAGGGCGAGTTCTCGATTGCAGGGGAGGTCGGCAACGGAGTCGAGGCGGTGAAGAGGTACAGGGAGCTTCACCCCGACGTTGTCCTCATGGACCTTCGCATGCCGGAGATGGACGGCGTCGAGGCCATGCGCCGCATCAAGGAGGAGGACCCCGAGGCCAAGTTCATCGTGCTCACAACCTTCGATACCGACGAGTACATCTTCGACGCCATCGAAGCCGGGGCCAAGGGCTATCTGTTGAAGGACGCCTCCAGGGAGGAGCTCTTTCAGGCGGTACGCGCCGTCTACCGAGGGGAATCGCTCATCGAGCCCGGCGTAGCCGCTCGCGTTCTGGACAGGCTTGCCCAGCTATCTCGACAGAGCGGCCAACGCGTCAACACGGAGGGCCTATCCGAGCGTGAGATCGAAGTGCTGAAGCTGATGGCCAGCGGCTCCGCCAACAAGAATATCGCGGGAGCACTCTCCATCAGCGAGAGCACGGTCAAGACGCACGTCTCCAATATCTTCCAGAAGCTGGATGTAAGCCATCGCACCGAGGCCGTTACTCAAGCCCTGCAGCGGGGAATCATCAAGCTATAGTGTTCGGAAATCTTCTCGTTCGCGTCGCACATGAGCCCGCGCCCTCGCATTCCATATGACCGCCTGCGTTGACTCTGGTCCGAGAGGCCCTATCGCTTCTTGGTTCGCGCCGCCGTTGAGCCTGGGCATCCTACGAAAGTACTACTGCCCTCTCCATCAATAGTGTGACGATCCAATCATACTTCCGTTAGAGCTCAATCGCATTCTTTCCCGATGACAATACGCGCGTATCAAGGTACGTTTGTATCGATGGACTCATTACATCGTAAGAAAAAACGCGATTCGAAAGGAATTGTCACCGTCCTCATTGTGGACGACAGCCTTGCGATATCCCATAGCCTGCGGAGCATTTTAGGCAGCCACGGCGACATCGAGGTGATCGGCGTGGCCTCCGACGGCGAGGAAGCAGTAGCCAGGGCTGTAGAGCATCGTCCGGACGTTGTTCTGATGGACGCCCAGATGCCCGGGATGAACGGCGTGGAGGCAACCCGCATCGTAAAGCGGCGCGTACCCGAAACGAAAGTGCTCTTCATGGCGGTTCATGCCTCACACATCGATGACGCGCTTGAGGCCGGCGCCGACGGCTTCATGATGAAGGACGCGACTCGCCAGGAGCTCCTCCTTAACATTCGAAAGCTCGCCAAATCAAAGAATACACCACAGTAAGTCCCCCACATCGTCAGCTTGCCCCCGGTCCTTCAATGCACTCGTTCCGATCGGCAGTCGTTGTGTAACTGTGCCAATTCAGTATTCTCGCGTGTCGCCGAAGAAAGCAAAACGCACCCCGACGGTTCGGGGCGCGTTTTCCACAGGGGCTCTCCCGCAGGTCTGCCGAGGCCCTGCTACCTCAGCAGGCTTAGCTTTGACCCTCCATCGGCCTTGGTGAACGAAGAGGTCATGTTCCATCGCAGCCGGTCGTCGTGTCCGTTGAGTCGGATCTGGGCCGTGTAGGTTATGGCTCCCTGCTTCTCCTCGCCGAACTGGCTTATGCTCATGACCGTTCCGGTCATCTCAAGCTCTTCGAGCGCGTCGAAGCGGACGTCAACCGTATCGCCCTTCTTGAGATTTACGACGCTCAGCTCGTCCAGGTCATCGCTTTCGAGGCGCCAGGCGGTATTGTCCGCCAGCCGCACCACTACAGTCTCCGTGGAAACCTCTTCGCCGAGGTCCACCTCTATGGACGCAACGGAGCCGGAGAAGGGAGCCTTGATCGCCATGTCATCCAAAGCCAGTTTGGCCAATACAAGATCGGACTCGGCCGTGGCGACCAGCGCCTCAGCTTCCGCAAGCTCGGCGTTTTCGAGGGCGACGTCAGCCGGGTCCCGGTCCTTCTCTAGCCTCTGCACCCTCAGCTCCGCTCTCACCAGCTCTCCACTGGCCAGGGCCACCTTCAGAGGGTCCGGCCAATCGAGGAGGTCGTCGAGCGTCGCCTGCGCGGCGCCCAGGGCCGCCTCCATAGCGGCGACGTCGATCGGATCGGGGAACTGCTCAAGGTCGTCCAGCTCTGCCTGCGCCGCCGACAGCTCAGCCTGGGCGACGGAAATGCCCAGAGCGGTGCGCTCGCCGGTCAGCCGTTCCAGGTCATCTTCGGCGTCCTGAAGAGCCTGGTCGGCTCCGACTATCGCGTTCTCAGCCAGGGCTACCCCCGCCGGGCCTTCGACGGCCTGGGTATCGAGAGTATCCCTCGCATCCTGGAAGAGGTCCCAGGCATTTTCGATGTCCCTCTTTATGCAGGTGCGGCTAAATCCCTGATTGAGCTTATCGTCACAGACCGGGTCGAACGAGCCCGCATTGGGATGCAGATATAGCCAAGCGTACACCGTGAGCTCGTTCCATCTCGTGGACGGATCGTCGGGCGCGATGCGGTTGGTATATATAAGATTCTGCCTATCGAAGACGAATTCCAGGTCCAGGCCCCAGTCGGCGAACAGGGAGTCTGGGTCCAGGCGCTGTTCCTCGACGGTCAGCTCGACCCCCAGCCATCCCTTGTAGGTGTCCTGAAGGGCCTCTTCGGCGTCATCGAAGGCTTCCTGAGCGGCCCTCAAGTTCAGGTCCCGGGCCAGTCGGGCGGCGTCAAGTTCCGTCTTGGAATTGATGAGGTCTCGTTGTCTCGACGCCAGGGCGTCCGAGGCGTCTCGCAGGATCTCCCCAACGTCCTGGGCTTCCTCCAGGGCTTCCTTAGCTTCGAGGACCGCGACTCTGCTTGCGCTCAAGGCCATGTCGCGTGCGGCCTTGTTGGCCGTACTTTCCGGCGTCGCGGAAATATCGTCGGTGGCAGCGAGACCGAGCGCCGCAAGCAACGCCTCTTGCGCCTCTTTGACGCTGCTCTCAGCGTCGGCTATCAACATTGCCCTGGTGGCTTCCAGCGCCGCGCCTTCCGGCGTAACGACCGCGCCAACGCTCAAGTTCTCACCTGATACATGCTTGAGCTGTTCCCGGGCGTCCCTAAGTGTGATCTTCGCCGACGCAAGCTGAACGGCGCGATTTTCAGCGTTATCGGTCCTGGCCTTGTCGTGAATCGCCTTGAGCTTGGCCAGGGTTGCCTGGGCTGCCGCCAGCACCGGTTCAGCCCTTTCGACGGTCGCGATCTCGTTTTCTCTCTCAAGCCAGACGATTACCTGTCCCTTCTGCACCTGATCGTTCTCGGCCGCGAGAATCTCAGCCACTATCCCATCCCTCTGAGAGCTCAGCTCGGCACTCCGAACGGGCAGCACGACGGCGTCGGCCTCCACCGAAATCTTTGTGGCCGCGGATAGGATAGATTCTCCCTCGTCAATCTGACCATCGCCCCCTCTGCCAAACAACAGAAAGAGGACCACGGCGGCGACGCCAACGAATCCGGTGATTCCTAGGATTATCTTATTCGATATCATGTTTTTCACAGCTCGTCTCCTTCTAATTTCAGTGAAGAGGGTGTCAGACGTGGAGCGTCTTCGCACACCAAGGTTATTCGTAGGAAAGCACTTCCCGTACGCTTATTCGCGAAGCCCGCCACGCGGGCAGACCGCTGGACAAGACGGAAAGTATGAGGACTATTCCCAACCAAATCACGGCCCCGAGAGGAGAATACTTGTAGCCGAACTGGAAGTCGATGGCGTCGGCGATGACCTTGCTGAACAGCATGCCCAGAGGAATGCTGAGCGGCAGCGCGATGAGCCAGCTTATTAGCCCGATCATCAATCCCTCGCCGATGAAAATGCCGCTGACGGCACGTCCGGATGCGCCGATCGCTCGCATAACGCCAACCTCTCTCTGCCGCTCTAGCGCGCTGATTGACAACGCCCCCGACAGGCCGACGCTTCCGACCAAGGCGATAAGCACTGCTATTACCATTAAAAGATAGGTAATAATCTCCAGGCCGGCTGCGTTCTGCTCCAGGAATTTTGCCGAGGTAAGAGAGGTGCCCACGTCTTTGCCCTGTTCATCAAGCAACTCCCTGAGGTCGCGGGAGAGCTGGGCGAGATGGGCCTCGTCCTGATTATTCGAACCGACGAACAGGGTGCGCCCCCGCCCGACGGAGCCCTTTTCCCTTAGAAGAACGTCTAGCCATACGACTGAGGCCGTCTGGTCATCGTTGACGTCGAATAGCAGGCCGACGACGGCCCATTCTTTGTCTCTGCCGTTTAGCTCAATGACGACGTTGTCGCCCACGGAGACACCCAGCTCCTCGGCGAGGTGCTCGTTGAGGACTATGGCCCTTCCGTCCTCGGGGAGCAGATAGCGTCCCGCCGTAACGACCTGGCCGTAGGCCTCTCCCTCCCTTGATACGCCGATCAGGGTTATCGACTCCTCGTCAATCTCCTCTTTGTCGTCTATCCTTCGGATGGCAGCCCCGCCGTTGAACTCCAGCATCTCGGCGTAGGTAATGCCCGGCAGGTTACCCACGAGAGTCTCCATGGAATCGACGCGTTGGGGCCGCTCGAATCCGATCAAGATATCGAACCGATAGGTATCCAGAAAGTCCTCAAAGAACCCCGCCATCGACGCGTGAACGGTCATGACCATCATGAATATCGCGCCAGAGAAGACCAGCGCGACGAGGGTCATGGCGAGGCGCCCCTTGTTTCGAAAAACGTTGCTGATCGTCATCACAACCAGGGGTGGAAGGCTCTGGATTTTGGAAAGGGCTCGGTCGATCAATCCAGCAGTCATGCCAAGGCCGTAGCCGCTGATGGCTTCGCGGACCGTCGTCCGAGCGGCCGCCGTTACAGGCCAGAGTGCGGCGATCATTGGCGACAGCAGCCCAAGCGAAAGCTGTACAACTACAGCCATCAACGGAAACTTAAAGTCGACGGCCTCCATGCTGAACACCCCCAGCATAACGGCGGTCAGCTGGAACGCGCCGAGAACTCCCAGGGGTATGGCAATAGCCAACGCGATCAACACATACACCATAACGCTGCTCAGATATATTCGAAAAATCTCCGAGGAGGACGCGCCGATAGCCTTCATCACCCCTATCTGCGGCACCTGTTCGGTCACGATCGCCGTGATGGTGTTCACCACGAGGAACAGGCTCAGGCCGAGGGTCAGAAAGGACATGACGACCAGCAGCGTGAAGATACCGTTGATAGTGTCCTGGAAGAAGTGCTTCTCGGGATCGAAGGTCTCCGGGGTGCCGTGACTGATGTTCAGGGTATCGAGGCGGTCGGTGATGTCGATCGCCCGTTCCTTGGCGGTATCTTCGTCGTAGACCGGCAAGGCTGCCACTATCTGATTGAAACCAGAGGGGCCTCCAAGCTTCTTAATGTCGCGGCGGGTTACGTAGAACGTGGCATTACCCCCGAACACGACGGGCTCTGCCCAAACGTCGTATACCTGTCCTACAACGGGGAAGGCCCTTGGACGATCATCTACCTCAAAATACACGGTCGAATCTAACGAGATCTTGAATTTTTTGGCGGTGCCGCGCTCCACGGCAATCCCTCTGCTGACCGGCCAGCTCCCCGATTCCAGTTTCAACTTGTCGTAAACCTGGTTCTCGTAGACATCGCGAGATCTTATACTGACGGGCTCCCAGGGGTCATCAAGACTCATCTTCCAGCGAAGACTGACACTGGCCTTCCCCTCTGCACCCTCTATGCCGGGCATGTTGCCTATGGCCCTGACAGTGTCATTGTCCAGACCCGAACCGACCGACGCTTCCTCGAAGCCTCCTCCAACAGTGATATGTGCCGGATTTGCGGCCCGCCAGGTTGTGCCCATGCGGTCTTCCATGATATCGAGCAGACCCAGAGTCAGGCCTATGGCGAATATGCCCACGCCGATGCTGAGGACAACCTGCACGGTACGGCCTTTACGGGAAGTTACATCCCGCCATACCTTTTTCCAGATAACATCTAGTTTTAGCTGGCTGTTTATCATTACAGTGAGACCTAAAGGGTAATTCGCCTTATGTCTTCATCTCTTACGATTTCGCCGTCGGCGATCTCTATCATCCTCGGAGTCCTGCGGGCGATTTCCTGGTCGTGGGTGACCATGATCAATGTCTTCCCCTCCTCGACCAGCTGGAAGAAGAGCTCCACCATCCGCTCGCTGGAGGCCGAGTCCAGGTTGCCGGTGGGCTCGTCTCCCACTATCAGCGGAGGGTCGTTTGCCAGCGCCCTCGCAATGGCCGCCCGCTGTTGCTGGCCCCCGCTTACCATGCTAGGTAGTTTGTCGGCGTGCTCAGCCAGGCCGACCGTGTTGAGGAGTTCGATGGCTCGTTCCCTGCGCTCCTTCCGCTCGAACTTATTGGCGAAGTCCATGGGAAGTATGACGTTGTCCACGAGGCTCAGCGCGGGAAGCAGCTGGAAAAACTGAAAGACGAGGCCGAGGTTCTGGCCCCTCCACCGCGCCAGCTGGCCCTCATTCATCTCGTCGATCTTGGTCCCGCCGACCTCGATCTCGCCCTCGCTGGGCCTGTCGATGCCCGTGAACATGTTTATCAGCGTAGACTTGCCACTGCCCGATGGACCGACTATGGACAGGAATTCGCCCCGGTTTACCTGGAATGAGATGTTCTTGAGGACCGTCACCTCGCCCTCGCCCACGGCGAAGCGCTTGACCAGGTTCCGAACGTCAATCATCGGCTCTTCGGGGGTACCTTTTGAGTTTGTGTAAGCTTCCTGGGTCAGAGTGGCCATATTTCGTTCCTTCGTGATGCTTAATAGTGACGCTTACTTCGATTCGGTCCGGCGCTATACTAGTGCCATATCTTCCATTACTTCATCAGGCGGACTGCCGAAATCGCGTTGGCCAAGAGGCTGACCATCGGGTCGTCCATTCGGCCGATGCGGATTGGACCTCGCGGACTGGCGTCGCCGGTCCCCGCCAATCTACTACGCAGGCTGAAAGTGAATCGGTGAAATTACACCCGGCTTGAATATGCGAGCTCGAAGCCTTCCTGGTCGGGGGTCCTGATCATTAGCTCGGCGAACTTCGCGATCTGCTCCTGGTAATAGCCGCTGGCCTGACCGGCCAAAAGGTCCTCCTCGGTCTCCCATATCGTTATCGAGACCGCCCTTCCCGTAGCGGAATCGGTGAATAGCAGCGCGTCGTGAAACCCCTTCTGCTCCTTTGCGGCCGGGATCACCGAATCGCGATAGACTCCGACTGCTTTTCCAAGGTCCTCAGGCTTCACCTGGACAGATACGATGCGTCCATGCATGTCACGCCCTCCTTTTCTCGACTTCGAAGAACGGTGTCTGGCCCCGTCCGTTGGCATGAAAACTAATTTCGCCGACTCTGTTTGGAGAGAAGGATTTTAGTTAATCCCACCTCTCAGGTTAATCGGGTCTTCTACTGCGTATTCGAGGGCACTTGCCCGTGCGCCGTTGCTCTTTAATTGCCACCGACAGCCACCAGCCTGGATTATTGTGGGCTCTATCAGAGCAGGCGCAGACCTCACGGACTCAATCTGAACGGCGGATAATCATCACGCATTAGCGCCGCGTAGGCCAGCACGCGAAAGCTCCAGCGGTTGAAGCCGATAACGAGATTGTAAATATCCTGTGGGTAACGTCCTTTGAACAGCAGCATTATTGCCGCGAATATGACGAGAAGGCCCTTAAGGCTTCCTCCGCTGCTAGAACCGGCCCCACCGCTCAAGAAGGCCATGACGATATAGTGCGGAATAGCCAGAAGCCAAGACTTGACGAAAACCAGACCCCTGGACAAACTCTCTGGATATTCGACCTCCAGATTAGCCGGATAGTCTCTGCTCTCCAGGCTGAATGGCGGGTACCTGTCCGTTCCAAGCGCGCTATACGAGTAAAAGCCGACCCGCCACGTCCAGCGCAACACCCCCACGTTAAAGCCGAACATGCCTCTGGGATACTTGCCTGTGAACACGATTGCGAAAAACGCCACAACGGTTATTGCGATGAAGGTAATCCACAAGAAGAAAAGGACCACGAGATGTGGAATTATGAGAATCCATTTGACGAGCCATAGCCAACGGCTCAAGTCTTCCGAAAGCTCGCCTTCAACTGAGACCGGATAGACACTCTGGTTTGCCATCACATCCTCCTTACGTAAGTGTCAGCCCTAAAGTTCGGGCCCACGCCAGGCAGAATAGCCCGGCCTTTGTCAAGCGGCGCAGGCCGACAGAGAACACTCATAGCCTTGACGCGCTTTATTAATCGTTCGAGGGCAATCTTCTTATATGGAGCAAAGGCAATTACATAATGATCCGGTATTTGGCGGTGGATTTCACGGCACCAACTGTGTAGCTGCCCCGTGTGTCGTAGGTCTTCACGTTTGAGGCTCCCTCGTACCAACCACAGTGACTGCAAATGCCTAGTCTTTCGCTCCGGTTGCGAACGCTTGTGACCCGCTCTGCTACAGAATTCATGACTTCCTCCTTCATTTATTCGTCGAGAAATCAAGTGACTGATTACAGTTGCCAATATAGGGGGAAGAAGAACCGACGGCATCCGCTACACGTCGGATTCCTAGCAGCCGATGTGACGATTGAGGACTCGTACAGAAGTACGAAAAAAGCAGTGACATTCCCGGGTGAACGGGCCAGTGGCGTTTCTAAGTGGAAATTATTCAGCTACTACGTTTGTCCGAACTGAATTTGAAACAAGACACCTGATGTTCGTAAGGCATTCCCCATCTCTTGAATTTCAGCCAATGCGAGTTCCCTCCGGCCGATTCTCCTCACGCTACGTTGTGATAGGGGGTGGCTCACTCGAATTCGAAGGCCTGCCTCGAGAAGCGCAGCCTCAAGGTATAAATAGGAATTGAATTTGAATTGCCAAGTAGGTTCCATATTTGTATGATCAATACGACCCGATTCATGCGGCCAGCGCCACCTCAATTCCGTGTTTCAGGCGGAGTTCAACCCTCGAGCCTGTCTCAGAAGTTGGTAACGCGGCGCCAGCGTGTGGAAGCGGTTAGAATGGAAGCGACTTCGACCAAGGAGGCGTCGCATGCCGCTTCGACCAGTGAATCGAGACCAGGGATGGCTGCTCCCACCGACACTCGAAGAACTCCTGCCCCAGGATCACCCA
>JADFKI010000332.1 GCA_022565015.1 Chloroflexota bacterium | reverse complement strand
AGCAACGGCTTCTTGCTCCCAGTACAGCGGGAACTTCCAGTATTGCTCCATGGCGTATAGCTGCAGCTCGTCAGAGAGCGCCTTTCGTTCGTCCGGGTCTACGGTAGTCTCTAGCTGATCGAGTAAGTCCTCTGCGAAGTCGTCACACGGCGTCTGAGGAGTCCAGTGGTTGTTGGGCGAGACGCAACGCATGTAGAAGCCCATGCCTAGAGCCGGGTCGTCCGCGGGCATCGTGTCGTTCCTATTCAGGATGTCGCCCCATGTACCGTCTGCCGTCTTTGCTCTGTAAGCATTCGCCTCTACGATGTCAAACACTATAATGATGCCGAGAAAACTGAGCTGACTCCCAATAAAGGAAGCGCGCGCCCACACCTGTTCGTCATCTTCCACCGTGAATATGAAGATCTTATCGAAGTCAAAGTCCTCTCCTTCCAGGATGCTTATGGCCTCCGCCCTCTGTGCCGCAACGCCACCTTCCGGCTCGCACCATGCCGGTATTGCGCAGCCCTGCTCCTGAGTCAGGTCCCAGGGCCCACCCGGCGGCATTATGAAGCCTTCGGAGCCGTGACCCTGCAGAAGCACGCTGATTGCCGCGCTTCGGTCAATGCCCATGTAGATGGCCTGGCGTACCTTCACGTTATCCAGCGGGGGATTGCCCTTGTTGAGCCATATGGAGTGGTGACCTCGCGTGGCCCTGATGACCGTCTGCAGCTGGTCGTGGTCCACGTAGGTGTTATATTGGCCGAAGTTTCGGACCCAGTGCCAGTCTGTCAGGTGGGCAAGCATGGAAGCCTGCTGGGTCGACTCGTCAAGGATGCCGAAGAGCTTGATACTATCGGTGTAGGGAAGACCTGGCTTGAAGTAGTCCGGGTTCCTCTCGAACAACTGCTCGTCGACGCCGACTGACTGGCCCTCGGCCCATCTGTAGGGCCCGGTGCCGACAGATACGTCGTTGAACATCGCGTTTTCGCCGCCGGCAAGGAACCACTCTTTGTTAAAGATGAGGAATGCGCGGTCCACGAAGGGCAGCAGCCCGGTCGCGCTCTGACCCTTGAAGCCGATCTCAAGGGTTTGGTCGTCGAGACACGAAGTAGCGTCTAGATCGACGTTGGATAGCTTGCCTGCCATCTCTGGCGCGGTAATACCCTCGCCGGTGATCATAGTCTGGATCGTGAATCTCGCGTCCTCACAGGTGAAGTCGTCGCCATTATGCCATTTGACCCCGTCCTCAAAATTGAACGTAAAGCCAGTCAGATCGGGCTCTTGCACCCAGTCTTTGGCAAGGTCTGGAATAATGCTGCCCGGCTGATAGGTGTCCTCTTCGACGAGGCTGTTCATAGTGGGAATTCGGTACCGGGACGTTAGTCCGGCATAGGCACCCCAGGTGTTGGCATGAACTAGTGGGTCCTCGTAGTTAATGCGGATCTGCCCGCCGTATACCGGCTGCCCATAGAAATCAACGGGAGGGTTCCAGTAAGGAGGGATCGTGAGGACTGGCTCTGCAAAGACCGGTCCCTCAGCCTGAAAAGTAAGGATGAAGTCGAATTCGCCGTCATCCGGCTCCGTGAAATGCAGCGAAAGTGCGCCAGGCAAGACCTCGCCAGCCCCTATAATTGGGTTCTGCTCCTCCCCCACGAAGATCACGTCGGCGCCGTCGAGGTCGTCGCTCAGGCTCAGACGAATGCCGCTTATCGAGACGTTCTTCACCCATACGGGAACGCTCAATTCATTCAGTAGCTTCCCGAACGGGTCCACGTCGACGCTGCCGAATGCGACCGAGTCGGCGACCTGGGTCAGCCCTTGGTCGAGGTATATCTCGATGCCGCCCGGCGCGATCACCTGGACATTGATGGTCGCGTCAACGTCGCGGGTGACCTGCACGAGCGCGAAGGCGACTCCTGTCAGGACGACCAGCAGGGCAATTGCGGCGATGCTGGTAGTGACAACCCTTTTCGACTTCATCAAGATGCCCTTATCTCGCTAGATTGCTATCCTCGGAATTATGTGTTGCGGCCTGCTCTCGCAACGCCTTGTCCGGCTCCCCCAACATGCCCAGATTGGCATCGTGGCCCTTCCGTACGGATCACAATGGGGCCGTTCTTCCTTCTTATCCGCTGCTCAACAGCGTGGTGTATGGAGTATGGTGCGGAAATTCTCACGGCTGACTGCTAGTCCGTCTCTAACCATGTCTCATGGAGAAGCGGATAACTGTACGGATGCGCACGCAGACCATGAACGTTGTCCTGCATACCCATGATGTTGTGCGTGAACCCCACAAGGATGCGCGGCACGTCATCAACAAAAATCCCCTGGATTTCGCCGAATGTCATCGCGCGCTCCTGAAGGTCGGCCTGGCCTCTGGCTTGCTCGAGCAAGGCGTCCATCTCCGGGTTTTGGTAGAACGACTCGTTCCACACTGCGCCAGTACAACAAACCGCGATGGCGTCATATGGAAACCTGGGGCCCCATGAACTGGTGACGAAGGGCGCCACCATCCACACCTGTTCCCAGTACGTCGCCGGATCTTCGTTGATCACCTCCACCCGGATGTTGGCCGCGGCGGCTGACTCCTTGAAGGCGAGGGCCATTTCCAGCATCCGGAGGTTCCGGTTGTTCGCGTTTTGAATGTCCGCTGTATGGAGCGTAAGGTCAATACCATCAAAGAACCCGGCCTCCTCCAGCAGCTCTTTGGCCCTTACCGGATCGTAGGGCGGCGCAAGATGCTCATTCGAAAAATGAGGGTCGGTTGGCGGAATGGGGATTTCATGAGCTACCGTGCCGTGCCCGAACATGGCCGACTGTAAGATGGCTTCCCTGTCTGTCGCCGCCTGGATAGCCTGACGGACCAGTTTATTGTCGAAAGGCTCTTGCCGGACGTCCATGACGAGAACGCGATAGCCTGAGGTTGTCACCTCAGAGAGGTTGATGTTTGGATTCGCTTCAAGGCCGGAGACGCTGGAGGCTTCCACCTCAAACAAGACATCAACCAGACCAGAATTTAGTGCCCCAACCCGGGCCTGTTCCTCATCCATATAGAAAACAATAACCTCGTCCAGGTACGGAAGACCTTCTTGCCAATAATTAGGGTTGCGCTTCATAACGAGACTTACGCCTGGACGATACTCATCAAGTATGAATGGACCCGTGCCGAACTCCTCGGTCGCGAGGCGTTGCGGGTCTATGTCGGAAGGGAGGATCTTCGATTGCAGTTCTGATAGGGTGTCCGGCAGGAATGCGTTTGGACCCGCAAGGTCGAACCGGACGGTGTAATCGTCGAGAGCAACAATGTCCTCAATGAGGGGTGGGGTTGCCCCGGGGA
>JADFKI010000079.1 GCA_022565015.1 Chloroflexota bacterium | reverse complement strand
GGCATCGTGGACGGGCTTCTACAGGGGCGGGCCGAAGGCGGCGATAAGGAAGCGCAGAGCCTGATGGGCAAGGCGGCGATAGCCAACGCAAAGGTGGCCTACAGGGACTTCGAGGCAACCTTTGGAGATGCGCGATTCCAGGCGCTGAAGGCAAAGGGGGCCCGCGTGCAGAGGCCTCTATGGGCCAGCACCAGCACGAAGAACCCGAATTACAGCGATGTCCTGTATGTCGATGAGCTTATTGCACCTCACACCGTAAACACCATGCCCGACGCGACTCTGGCGGCTTACCTGGACCACGGTAGTCCGGCCGTGACGATTGGCGATGGGCTGGACAGGGCGTTGGTGAACACACAGGGGCTCGAAAACCTGGGCATCAGCATGGACAAGGTCACGTCAACCCTGCTCGAGGACGGCGTAAAGTCCTTCGCTGACTCCTATGATCAGCTCGTGGCGAACATAGAGGAAAAGCGCGCCAAACTGCTGGTGGAGGGCGATGTCGTCCGTCTGGGGGACTAGATGCCGGATGTCCGGTCGACTATCGAGGAGCTGCGGCAAAACGACGTAATTTCCCGCATTTGGCGTAGAGACCACACCGTCTGGAAGTCCGACCCCACGGAGCTGGCGGACAGGCTGGGCTGGCTCGACGTCATGGATTTCACGTCCAACCACCTTCCCGAGCTGGAGACCTTCTCCAATGACGTTCGAGAATCCGGCATTCGGCACGTGGTGGTGTTGGGCATGGGGGGCAGCAGCCTTGGCCCCGAGGTCCTTCGCCGGACCCTCGGCAGCGCCGCCGGATACCCGGAGCTAATCGTACTCGACTCCACCGTACCCACCTGGGTGCAGTCGGTTACCGATGCAATTGACCCGGCGCGCACCCTGTTCCTCGTGTCGTCGAAATCGGGGACGACCCTCGAGCCAAATTCGTTTTACAGCTACTTTCGGGGGTTGGTGGAGCAGGCCGTTGGCGCAGAGGGTGCGGGCGAGCACTTCGCTGCCGTCACAGACCCGGGCACCGCGCTGGAAGAGCTGGCTCGCAGGGAGGGCTTCAGAAAGGCGTTCGCGAATCCACCGGACATCGGCGGGCGCTACTCCGTCTTGTCCTATTTCGGTATGGTGCCGGCCGCTCTGACCGGCATGGACGTCCGTAAGCTCCTGGACAGCGCCGGCGACATGCGGCTGGCGTGCGGCGCCGATGCGCCTGTCGCAGAGAATCCGGGTGCGCTTCTGGGCGGCGCGATGGCAGGCTACGCGCTCAATGGCCGAGACAAGCTGACATTGGTGACCTCTCCGTCTCTTCACAGCTTCGGCCTGTGGGTCGAGCAGCTCATCGCCGAAAGCACCGGCAAGGAAGGCAAGGGCATCGTTCCGATAGCGGGTGAGCCCCTTCTTGGGCCGGAGGCATACGGCGGCGACAGGCTATTCGTTTACATGCGTATCGAAGATGACGACAACGGCCGCACCGACGACGCCATCGATAATATTGAAGCGTCGGGCCAACCGGTCGTGCGGCTCGATTTGAAGGACCGTTATGACATCGGCGGCGAGTTCTACAGGTGGGAGTTCGCCACGGCCGTCGCGGGCGCCGTCATGAAGATCAACCCCTTCGACCAGCCCGACGTCCAGCAGGCCAAGGACATTTCGGTCGGGATGTTGGAGGACTTCAAGTCGACCGGCCACGCTCCGGAGCTGGAATCCATTGGCTCCGTGGACGCTCTGCTGGCCAATGCAAGGCCCGGCGACTACCTGGCCATCATGGCCTACGTGCTTCAGACCCCGGAGATGGATGAGGCGCTTTCAGAGCTGCGCACCAGGGTCATGCGGCGTTACAAGATCGCGACGACACTGGGTTACGGCCCCCGCTTCCTGCACTCGACGGGCCAGCTACACAAGGGAGGGGCCAACACAGGGCTTTTCCTGCAGATTACGTCGCGAAGGGACCGCGACCTCGAGATTCCCGGCGAAGAGTTCAGCTTCGGTGTACTCGCCGACGCTCAGGCCAGGGGCGACATGGGGGCCCTTCAGTCGTCGGGCCGACGCGTGGCCCGCGTTCACCTCGAATCGGAAGACCCGGAGGCCCTCAGGCGACTCACTGCCGAGACCAGTTAGAACCCCGGGACCGAAAATGATAATCAAAATGCACGGGTGATCTCAGTCGCCTACGCATTTCAGACATTTCTCACCGCATAGCGAACCTCTTGCCTTTAGGGGGCCATGACATGGAGCTTGGAATGATCGGACTCGGTCGCATGGGCGGCAATATGGCCCAGCGCCTGCTGAACGGCGGACACCGCGTCGTCGCATTCGATCCCGACGAAGATGCGAGGAAGGCAGCCGAAAGCGCGGGTGCGGTCACCGCGACTTCGGTCCAAGACCTGGTGGCCAAGCTGTCGGCCCCTCGGGCGGTCTGGGTCATGGTCCCCGCCGGAGACATCACCGAGAAGACGATCAACGACGTGGCCGATGCGCTCTCGCCGGGCGACGCCGTACTGGATGGCGGCAACTCCAACTACAAGGACAGCGCAAGGCGCGCCGCGGCCCTAAAGGAACGGGGTCTCGACTACCTGGACGTCGGCACCAGCGGAGGAATCTGGGGCTTGACGGAAGGCTATAGCCTGATGATCGGCGGCGATTCGAATACCTTTCACAGGCTCGAGCCCATCTTCCAGACCCTGGCCCCCGCTTCGGACAAGGGCTACGGACACGTGGGACCCGCCGGCTCAGGGCACTTCGTGAAGATGGTGCACAACGGCATCGAGTACGGAATGATGCAGGCCTACGCCGAAGGCTTCGAGCTCATGAAGGCCAAAGAGGAGTTCGGCCTGGACCTCGCAAACATCGCCGAGATATGGCGCGACGGAAGCGTCGTGCGCTCGTGGCTGCTGGACCTGACCGCCGCCGCCCTCAAGGAGGACGCGGACCTGAGCGGGCTGCAAGCATATGTCGACGACTCGGGTGAGGGCCGCTGGACGGTTGAGGAGTCCATAGAGCTCGCGGTCCCGATTCCCGTCATAACCCTCTCCCTGCAGGCGAGGTTTCGTTCAAGGCAAGACCAGCCCTTCGGCGGCAAGCTGCTGGCCGCCATGCGCAACCAGTTCGGCGGGCATGCGGTAAAGAAGGCGGACTGATGACCGAGGAGAGTACGACCGTCGTCATTCTAGGCGGCACGGGCGACCTGGCGCTGAGAAAGCTGGTGCCGGCCCTGTTCACGCTCGCCTGCAAAGGACATCTGCCCCAGGGCCTGAGAGTTGTCGCCTTCGCCCGGCGCGATTATTCCGATGACCGGTATCGCGAGTACATGTGGAACGGCGCGCGGGAGATCGGCGGCCTCGCGGCCAGGCGAGACGAGTGGGAGATGTTCGCCGGGAACATGTACTACGTCAGCGGCGACATCGACGATCCTCATAGCTTTGATCGTCTGAAGCACCGTCTTGATGGGCTGGACAAGGGCGAAGACGGCACCTCCAACCGGCTATATTACCTCTCGGTAGCCCCCCGGTTATTCGAGACGGCCGTCAAGAATATCGCGGCGGCGGGGCTGGCAAACGAGGACAACGGATGGCGCCGGGCAGTTATCGAAAAGCCTTTCGGACACGACCTCGAGTCCGCCCAAAAGCTGAACAGGGCCGTCCAAGAGGTGTTCGACGAGCACCAGGTCTACCGCATAGACCACTACCTGGGAAAGGAGACGGTGCAGAACCTGTTGGTGTTCAGGTTCGCCAACGCGATCTTCGAGCCGATCTGGAACCGCAACTACATCGACAACGTCCAGATCACCGTGGCCGAGTCCGTGTCGGTGGGGGATCGAGGCGGTTACTACGACCAGTCCGGCGTCGTCCGCGACATGGTGCAGAACCATCTGCTCCAGCTCCTCACCCTGGTCGCCATGGAGCCGCCCAACGTCGCGGACTCCGAATCACTGCGCAACAAGAAGGTAGAGGTGATGCAGGCAATCAGGCGACCGGACCGAGGGGAGCTCTTGAGAAGCGCCGTTCGGGGTCAATATGAAGGCTACCTTGGCGAGGATGGCGTTGGCGAGGATTCGATGACTCCTACATATGCGGCAATGAGGCTCTTCGTGGACAACTGGCGCTGGCGTGATGTGCCCTTCTACCTTCGCACCGGCAAGGCCATGGCCGACAAGGTCTCGGAGATTGTCATCCAGTTCCAAAAGCCGCCACACTCGCTGTTTCAACGTGGTCCGACCGTGGACATGTCCTCCAACGTTCTGGGCATATGCCTGCAACCCGACGAGGGCGTCCATATGAAGTTCCAGGTGAAGGTCCCGGGCCAGGGAATGGAGATGGAAACCATGGATATGGCGTTCCACTACGATTCCGGCTTCCAAGAGGAGTCCATACCTGAAGCCTACGAGCGCCTGTTGCAAGACGCTCTGGCCGGCGATGCGAGCCTCTTCATCAGAAAGGACCATATTGAGGAGGCGTGGAAGATAGTGGACCCGCTTCTGGAGGCCTGGTCCGATGAGCGGTCCACCGCGGACGCGCCGCTTCACGCCTACAGACCAGGCTCGTGGGGACCGACCGCCGCCGATGACCTGCTGTCCCGAGACGGCCGCACGTGGCAGCATGTCTGCGGGTCCCACGAAGCTAATGGGGCATAATTGGCAAACGTGATGCTCCAAACCAGCCTCCCCCAAAGTCTGAGCATGCCCCTAGATGTCTGAAGAAACTACAAGCCAAAATATTCCGTTCGTGTCGACCGACCAGATGAGGGAGGTTGACCGGGCCATGGTCGAAGACTACGGCATCGCCCTGGTCCAGATGATGGAAAACGCCGGCAGGGAGCTGGCCAACCTCGCTCGAAGTCGATTCCTTGACGGCGCACCCATCGGTCGTCGGGTTGTCATCTTGTGCGGCTCAGGCGGCAACGGTGGCGGTGGACTAGTCTGCGCCCGAAGATTGCTTGGTTGGGGCGCCGATGTCATGGTCTGGATAAGCTCACCGGCGACGCGGTTTCAGGGCGTGCCACGACTTCAGCTGGAAATTCTCGAGAGCTTAAAGGTCCCAATCATCGAGGCCGATGAAGTACCGGAGTTGCCCGATGCGCACCTGATCGTGGACGCCGTTATTGGCTACAGCCTCGATGGTGCGCCACGTGGCGCGGCCGCCGGCCTGATTCGAGCTGCGAACGCTCATGATGCTCCGGTGCTCTCGCTAGACGCACCGAGCGGTGTGGACACGTCGTCGGGTACCGCGTACGACCCTTCGATAAAGGCCACGGCCACTATGACTCTGGCCCTGCCCAAGGAAGGACTGAGGTCTGAGGAGGCGAAGGCAAAGGTCGGCGAGCTGTATCTGGCCGACATCGGCGTTCCACCGTCGCTCTACTCGCGGCCGCCGTTGGAGCTGGCCGTGGGGCCGATATTCGCCGAGCAACAGATCCTCCGACTGTGGTAACCGGAATGTCCGGGCATGTCCGCCCGGACTACTTCGCAACATTATTTCACGAGGCTTGTCGGGCTGGCACCGGGGCCGGCACGTTGTTGAATGTCAGGCGCAAAATTCTCGTTCTAACCGGCCTGTGCCGCCTATATACGAATAATCACGCTGAGACCATGATCGGCTCCACCGGATATTCTGCCTTCCAGGCGTCAAAGCCGCCCTCCAGGGCCATGGCGTCGATGTTGAGGCTCCTTAGCTGCTGCGCCGCACGGGCGCTGGTGGCCTCATTGGGTCAAGTGCAGTAGGCTACGACCGGTCGGTCGACACTGTTGTCGGACCCCCATCGCAAGACCTGGTCCGGCAATACCCGTACGCTGCCGGGGATCTGTGCGTCGTCACGCTCGTAGCTGGACCGTGAACGCACATCCAGGATAAGGGGAGCGTCCTCGCCGTCAAGCATCCGGGAAAGCTCCGCCGGTCCGACTCTAATTGTCTCAGAGCCTCTGCTGCCAAATAGGCCGGCCGCCGTGCTTTCTCGCTCCTCGGCCAGCGTTTCTCTGTCCACCCTGCGTTCGTACCACATGCTGACGGGGGTGGCCGAAGCGCCGTGAATCACTACCGAGGCAATGACAACCAGGCCCACGGTCGCCAGAAGCAGCTCAGACCCGGCGACATCCGCCTGCACGACAATCAGAGCCAACAGCAGAGAGTTGAGACCCCTGGGCCCAAACCAGCACAGAAACGCCCTCGCCTCCCAGCTGATTCTCGCCCTGGCCAGCACAAGGGCCAATACGCTGGGACGAATGACGAAAATTACGAGGGCGGCGAGCACTAACGCAGGTACCAGAGACACGCTGCCGAGCATGCCGGACAGGACGGAGCCGAACAGCACGAATACGAGAAGCATCGCCATCTCGGACGTTACCTCCCCGTAGTCCAGGAAGCACTGGCAAAGACTTTGATTCAAGACGACCACCGCCAGTCCAGCGAAGAACGCGCCTAAGAATCCATCACCTCCGGCGGCCGTAGACGCCGTGTACGCCGCAAAGACCAGGCCAATTCCGTACAGTGCCTGATGCTCCAGGCGTATCCCCAGCTTCGCGTCCGCCTTCGAGATTAACCAGGACCCGGCGCCGCCAATCGCGAAGCCAATGGCGGGACCCAGCACCAGCAGCTTCAATAAGAATGGCGCCCACTCTCCGACGCTCCCCACCTGCGACCTTGCGACGGCGATCAACACCAGGATCACCGGCAATACCACCAGGTCGTTCATGCCGCCTTCAATCTTCAGGACCTGCCTCACCGACCGTGGTATTCGATTATCCCGAAGAATCTCTCTGAGCACCACGGGGTCGGTGGACGCCAGAATCGCGCCGCCGATAAAGGCAAGCAGCCATCCGAAGCCCACTATAAGCGCCAGCGGGACGGCGCCCAGGATAATGATTATTACAGTGCCGGGACCAAGAATTAGGACGGGCACAACCCATCCCTTGCCCAGCTCATTCAGCTCCATCTTCACGGCGTCCAGGAAGAGGACCAGGGCCAGCGTCAACGTCGCGACGATCTCGAGCACATCGCTGTGAGGCCCCACGTCGAGCACACCGAAGCCGAACTGGCTCAGGGCAAAGCCCAGTCCGAGAAAGAGAAGAGGGAAGGATATGGGTAGGCGTTCTACGAATCCGGACGCCAGAGCGGTCACCGTCAAGATGACTGCGATCAGTCCGAAGGCGAACAAGAAATCGGGCACCGAGCTCTCCATTGGGCATCTGACGAGGCCCTTGTCGATGGCTAAACAGACAAGTAGCCTATCACTATCTGGAGAGTCTGACTAGAAGACGTATTCACTCATCTAAAATGTTACCGAGGCCGGTACAGTTCACTCAAGTAATAATGTTACTGGGGGAGCGATGCCAGCCGACGAAGAGATGACCATAGATGAGCGACGGAAGTATCTGAAGCGGATGAGAGAACGGTACTGGGGGTCTGATCGAAAGAGACGGGGTGAGCTGCTGAGCGAGATGGAGGCAGTGACGGGCTTGCACCGCAAGAGCCTGGTGCGGCTGATCCGAGGAGCCACACTGGAACGTAAGCCTCGGCGCAGGGTGCGCGGCCGGTCGTATGGCCCCGAGGTGGAGGATGCCGTTCGAGTGATATGGGAGAGCTTGGACTATGTATGCGCCGAGCGGCTGACCCCGGCGCTGCTGCCGACAGCGCAACACCTGGCGCAGTTCGCAGAGCTCTCGCTGACAGCAAAGCTGGAGACTCAGTTGGCCCGGATCAGTCGGGCCACGGTACAACGGCTCATGGGCAAGCTGAGGCAGGATACGCCGCGTCTGCCTCGACGAGGACCTGAGCGTGCCAACCGCCTCACGCAGGCAGTCCCCATGGGCAGGCTACCGTGGGAGACGACTGAGCCAGGACACTTCGAGGTGGATCTGGTGCACCACTGCGGTGCTACCTCATCAGGAGAGTATGTACACACCCTGCAGCTGGTGGATGTGGCTACAGGTTGGAGCGAGCGAGTGGCCGTGCTGGGGCGCAACCAGCAAGCCATGGAAGCTGGCTTTCGGCGCGTCCTGGACCGCTTGCCTTTCCCGATCCTCCAGTTGCACCCCGATAACGGCAGCGAGTTCTTCAATAATCACATGATCCGGTTCTGGGGCGAGCAGATCGTCGGCCTGAAGCTGAGCCGGAGCCGGCCCTACCGCAAGAATGATAACCGCATCGTCGAGCAGAAGAATGACACACTGGTGCGAGCCTACCTGGGCTACGAACGGCTGGACACTGCGGCCCAGTGTGGAGTCCTCAACGCCCTCTACGACCAGATGTGGACCTACTACAACCTCTTCCAGCCCGTACTGCACCTGGCCCGCAAAACGGTAGTGGACGGTCGTCTCAAGCGCAGATGGGATCAGGCTCGCACGCCCTATGATCGGGTGGTGGACAGTGGGGTCCTAGGCCCAAGCCAACACGCCCAGCTGGCGGTCATGTACTCGGAGACCAACCCCCGCCGGCTCCGACGGGAGATCTATCAAGAGCTACAACAAATGTGGGAGCGCCCAAACCCGCAACGAAACAGACGCGCGCCCGTCGGCCCTCCTGCCTCGTAGGTCGCTCGCGGGAAGGGGACAGGGCCTGTGGATAAGTGGTCCTCCACTTACCCACAGGCTTATTATCACCCCGATCCAATAGTCGCACACAAGACAAGAAAGGAGGCAGGCTGGCCTCCTCGGTAACATTCTCATTTGAGTGAACCGCCCAAGAATCTGCCCCTTCGGTAACATTCTTATCTGAGTTGACACGGAAGACGGCCATGAGACGCGCTGGAAATCTCTGGTGAGGCTACTGCGAACCCGCGACTCTGAGATGGGGCGAGCCCCGGTGAGGCCCTAGGATAGGAGGAGGCTGCGAAGATGGCTAAATTCTGTCAGCCGAGGAGCTTCGAAATGCTAAAGTATCCTGCGAGAGCGAATCCCGTGATCTTTATCATTTTGCCCAAGAAGACGTATATGAAAAACCGTACCTTGGAGTAGCGTACCGCTCCGGCCCACACTCCGGCAATCTCAAATGGAGCGGGAACTATTGCAAGCATGAATAGATACAGGCCGCCCCAATTATTCGTAAGGGCATCGAGCCGCCTGAACAACCGGCCGCACTTGATGCGGTTTCCCGTACGTGCTCCCAGGGCGTATCCCGTGAATTCGCCCATGGCTGAGCCGACGCCGCCAATTAGCCCGATGTAAAAGGGGTTCAGCGTGCTCCCCATTGAAAATGAGAAGGCCTGCCCCGGCGTTGGGACAAATACGGTAGCGCTGTTGGCAAGCTCGACGAAGAAGATGCTCAGATATCCCCAATTGCCGATGGCAGTCAGGGCCCCCCAGAAATAGATGAGTCCGGAGACGAATAGTAGGGAGAGGGATACGGCGGCTAGAAACGGAAGTACAATACCTTGGAAGATATTTGGGTTGCTATCTAAATCGGTGTCTGCCCTGGCGGTTTCAATATCGTAGTCTGGTGCTGCGGGAGCGAAGCGATTGGCGAAGCGCTCGCCAAACACGGACCTTACATTTATCGCTTCAAGCATCTACGAGTCCCTTTGGAAATTTCGCGCAGCCGCATGGGCCAACACCATTAAGGAATAGTCTACGCAATTAGTCTGGGTGCTGGCATGTGCAGAAGGTTGTAGTTTCGTGTGATTACTGTATGGGATCTGTGTGAGAATCGAAAAGTATCAGGCGCGGAGCAGTTGGGGCAGTCGTTTCAGACTCGCAACGTCCATCGCCGATACGAAGTGGTCCACGTGGGGCATGGCCGCCTGTAGACTGCGGGTGAGCGGCTGGTAGTCCGCGGTCCCCATGAGTGGATTCAGCCATACGAAGCTGCGTACTCGCCTCCGCATACGCCGAATCTCCAGCGCCAGGTCCTCTGGTTTACCCGTATCCCAGCCGTCACTGAGTAGAAACACCGTTGTATGTCTGTCAAAGAGTGCTCCGTACTCGGTGTTGACCCGTGAGAGCGATTCGCCAATCCTCGTTCCGCCGGACCAGTGAGATACGGCCCCACCGATGCGTCGCAACGCTTCGTTGAACGAGGGAGCGGCCAGCTCACGGGTGACACGCGTAATTGAGGTGCTGAACACGAACGTCTCCACCCGCTTGGTCCGCTGTGAGACCGCAAAGACGAGCTGCAAGAGTAGCTGGGCGTGCCTGTCCATCGATCCGCTTACGTCCAGCAGCACAAGCAGCCGGGGAACGCGAGGGACACGACGCCTTCTGGGTATGCGGACCGGGTCGCCTCCGGTAGAAAGCGCCAGGCGGAACGCCCCGCGAAGGTCCACGGTGCCCTTGCGTTTGTGCCGTTTTCGACGCCTGCCGGGCCTGGACGCCAGCGCCCGAATCATTCGTGCGGCGATCCGCGACAGCTCGGCGTACTCGTTGTCCCTCAGGAGGGTCAGGTTCACGTCGGACAGAGCCTCTTTCGGACTCGCCCCCGTGCGGACTATCTGGACGAGTGTGTCTTTGGACTCCGCATCGTGCTCCGGAACGAGTAGGCCGGCTGGCCGTCGACTGATGGTCTTGGGTTCTCCGAACGGGTTCGGGCCGCCGCTCACGGGCGGCCTGACGGGCATCGGCTCGAAATTCCAAAAGCGTTCGAATAGACCGTCGTAGACGGGGAACTCCTCCCGACGCGAGACCAGGACACTTCGCAATATCCAGTACATGCGCCCCTTGTCGATGACGTCCATCTCCGCCACCGCCCGGACCGCATCCGCCGTCTCAAGCGGCCCCACCATCAAGCCGCTCTGTCGTAGCGCGCGGCAGAAGCGCGTCAAGTGGGCCGTAAAGTCATAGGTCTCTTTCATGGCTGACTGCATTTTATCATCCGATGCCTCTCTGTACTTATTTAGGTTATCCTAATTCCGTGCAGAATCCTGATACCGAACAAAATGTCGACGGCGCCGCCAGTCCCTTGGTCGAGTTTCATTCGCTGACAAAGGCGTACCTCGAAGGCGAAAGCACGCGGTCCGTACTCATAGACGTCAATGCGTCGATAATGCCGGGTGAGTTCGTCGTGCTTCTCGGCCCCAGCGGCTCCGGCAAGTCCACGTTGCTGAACCTTGTCAGCGGAATCGATGTGCCCACCAGCGGCGAGATCATCGTCGACGGCGTTGATATTACCCGCCTGACTGAACGAGACAGGACCCTGTATCGCAGAAGGAACATCGGACTCGTCTTTCAGTTCTTCAATCTCATTCCCACCCTCAACGTTTGGGAAAACCTAATGCTACCCCTTGAGCTGAACGGACTCTCCAACGCCACTGGTAGGAGCCGAGTCTCCGACCTGCTCGAATCGGTAGGCCTGTCCGACAGGGCGCGAAGCTTTCCCGATAGGCTGTCGGGCGGAGAGCAGCAGCGGATCGCCATCGCAAGGGCGCTCGTCCATGAGCCAAAGCTTTTGCTGGCCGATGAGCCGACCGGCAACCTGGACGGTGAGACTGGCCGTGCCGTGATGGACACTCTCGTCAGCCTCGTCAGGAGGAACGGAGGCACGATGCTGGTCGTTACCCACAGCAGAGAGGTCGTCGAGCTGGCCGATCGAGTGTTGGGCATTCAGGGCGGCACCCTGGTGGACCTCCGGAAGGACAGCGCCCTGGAATTGGCGGATGGAAAAGGGCTGTGAGCGCGATTTTATGGCGCTCCAGCCTGCGCTACCTCATTCAGCACCCGTGGCAGGTGGGGCTATCCATCCTTGGAGTAGCTCTGGGCGTGGCCGTCGTCGTCTCCATAGACCTGGCCAATCAGAGCGCCAAGCGCTCCTTTAACCTCTCCACCGACGCCGTTGCCGGACGCGCAACGCATCATATCGTCGCCGGACCGTCGGGTCTCCCAGAAGACGTGTACACGAGACTGCGGGTCGAGAGTGGGATTCGCAACATAGCCCCCGTCGTCGAAGGCTACGCCACGTTGCCGCACATGCCGGGGCGGACATTCAGGCTGCTGGGGATTGACCCGCTCGCCGAAGCCCCCTTTCGCTCATACCTGAGCGACACCGCCAACGCCGATATCAGGGCGCTGATCGCCCAGCCGGATACGGTCCTCCTGGCGAGGGCCACGGCTGAAGAGGTTGGACTCGCTCCGGGCCAAGACTTTCGGATGAACGTAGGGGGACTCGACCGATCGGTCCGACTCGTGGGCCTGCTGGAACCGGCCAACTCGGTCAGCGCGCAGGCGCTGTCGGACGTCTTCATAGCCGATATCGCTACGGCCCAGGAGCTGCTGCGAAAAGAGGGCCGGTTGAGCAGAATCGACATCTCCCTGCTGGATTCGGGCAACGCTGTTCCGACCCTGGAGACGATAAGGGCAGTCCTGCCTCCCGGCGCGGAGATCGTTCGGGCGTCTGCCCGCTCGGAATCCGTCGAGCAGCTAACGCGGGCGTTCGATCTGAACCTCACGGCCCTCAGCATGCTGGCGCTGATAGTCGGCATGTTTCTGATCTACAACACGATGACGTTCTCAGTCCTTCAGCGTAGGCCTCTG